>NZ_JBKOQN010000100.1:0-1571 GCF_046764895.1 Nocardia sp. CWNU-33
TCCTGCAGCGTGTAGGCCGCGCCATAGGCCTGCATGGCCCAGCACTCCATTTCGCCGAAGCGCTGGCCACCGAACTGCGCCTTACCACCCAGCGGCTGCTGGGTGATCATCGAGTACGGGCCGGTCGAACGGGCGTGGATCTTGTCGTCGACCAAGTGGTGCAGCTTCAGGATGTACATGTAGCCGACCGCGACCGGGTACGGGAACGGCTCGCCGGAGCGGCCGTCGAACAGGGTCGACTTGCCGTTCTCGTCGACCATGCGCTCACCATCACGGTTGGGCAGGGTCGAAGCGAGCAGACCGGTCAGCTCCTCTTCGCGGGCGCCGTCGAACACCGGGGTCGCGATGTTGGAGTCGGCAGGAGCCGCCAGCATCTCTTCCGGCAGCGCCTTGGCCCAATCCGGACGGTTCGTGCCGTCCGCGTCGGCCCCGACATCCCAGCCTGCCTTGCCGATCCACCCCAGATGGGTCTCCAAGATCTGACCGATATTCATACGACGCGGCACACCATGAGTGTTCAAAATGATGTCGACCGGAGTGCCATCAGGCATGAACGGCATGTCCTCGGTGGGGAGGATCTTGCCGATAACACCCTTGTTGCCGTGCCGACCGGCCAGCTTGTCGCCATCCTGGATCTTGCGCTTCTGCGCCACATACACGCGCACCAACTCATTGACACCGGGAGGCAGATCGTCGTCGTCCTCACGCGAGAACACGCGAATACCGATGACCTTGCCCGACTCACCGTGGGGCACCTTCAACGAGGTGTCACGCACCTCGCGTGCCTTCTCACCGAAGATCGCCCGCAGCAACCGCTCCTCCGGAGTCAGCTCGGTTTCACCCTTCGGGGTGACCTTCCCGACCAGGATGTCACCGTCACGGACCTCGGCACCGATGCGGATGATGCCACGATCGTCGAGATCGGCCAGCACCTCATCGGAGACATTCGGGATGTCCCGCGTGATCTCCTCGGCACCCAACTTCGTGTCACGGGCGTCGATCTCGTGTTCCTCGATGTGGATCGAGGTGAGGACGTCCTCTTCCACGAGACGCTGCGACAGAATGATCGCGTCCTCGTAGTTGTGGCCCTCCCACGGCATGATCGCCACCAGCAGGTTCTTACCGAGAGCCATCTCACCGTTCTCGGTGCACGGACCATCAGCGAGCACATGACCCTGCTCGACCCGCTGCCCCTCGTCCACGATCGGCCGCTGGTTGGCACACGTACCCTGGTTCGAGCGCGCGAACTTCCGCATCCGATAAGACTTGCGAGTGCCGTCGTCGGCCATCACGGTGATGTAATCGGCCGAAACTTCCTCGACCACACCGGACTTCTCGTTCACCACCACATCACCGGCATCGACCGCAGCACGCAACTCCATACCGGTGCCCACGATCGGGGACTCCGACCGGATCAACGGCACCGCCTGACGCTGCATGTTCGCACCCATCAGGGCACGGTTGGCGTCATCGTGCTCGAGGAACGGGATCATCGCGGTCGCCACCGACACCATCTGACGCGGCGACACATCCATGTAATCGACCTCGGCGGCCGAAACGAACTCGACCTC
>NZ_JBKOQN010000101.1:0-1542 GCF_046764895.1 Nocardia sp. CWNU-33
CGACCGTGTCGGGCGCGCGCTCGGCGCCGGTCCACTGTGCGCGGATGCCGAGCACGCGCAGCGTGTCGCCGACCTCACCGTCTACCTCCGCCAGAGTCATGCGGAGCGAGACCTGGCCGATCTCGGCCGCGATTACGCGGAAAAGGAGTTCTCATGGTTGCCGAGCCGTTGATCGATCTTGCTGTTCGCGGTACTCCGGACGATGTCTGGGCGCTCTGGCGGCGTGGTCGCCCCGAACTGTCCCTCGCCGGGTGGCGACACTTGGTCGTCGTTGCTCCGCATCCCGACGACGAGATACTCGGAGCCGGGGGTTTGATAGCGCTGGCGCGGTCGCGTGGTCTGCCGGTCACGGTGGTCGCGGTGACCGACGGAGAAGCCTCACATCCCGGTTCGCCCACCTACTCGCCGACCGAACTCGCCGACCTCCGTGTCGAGGAATCTCTGCGTGCGGCAGCTGAACTGGGTGTCGAACCACCCATTCGGCTCGGTATCGGAGACGGCGCCGTAACGGCACATCAAGCCGCAGTGACCGATGCTCTCGCGGAAATCCTCACCGCATGCGGGCGCACCGGCGGCTGGTGTGCGACGACCTGGCGGCGTGACGGTCATCCCGACCACGAAGCCGTCGGCCGGGCCGCGGCCGCGGCGTGCGCCGGAACCGCGACCCGATTGCTCGAATTTCCGGTGTGGATGTGGCACTGGGCGAGTCCCGAACACCCCCTGGTCCTCGTGACCCGCGTGCGGACGTTGACGCTGCCGGAGGCCGTCATCAACGCCAAATCGCGCGCGATCGCGCACTTCCGCAGCCAGGCCAGTGCCCTGTCGGACGATCCCGCCGACCAGCCGATCCTGCCGCCGCACCTGCTCGACCGCTTCACCGGCCCGACGGAAACGTTCTTCCTATGAGCGAGACACCCCTGAGGGCAGGCTATTTCGACGACATGTACGCCCGCGATTCCGATCCGTGGGGGTTCACCACGCGCTGGTATGAACAGCGCAAGCGGGCACTGACCATGGCGGCACTACCGAAGCCGCACTACCGCAATGCATTCGAACCCGGCTGCTCGATAGGCACCCTCTCCGCCGAACTCACCACCCGTTGCGATCGACTGGTGTGCACCGATGTTGTGGCGCAGGCGCTCGATTCGGCCAAGTCCCGCGTCGAGCGCCTGCCCTACTCCACGCGAGGCACCGTCGAATTCCGCCGCTGGGCACTCGGCGAGGAATGGGTCGACGAGCGATTCGACCTGATCGTTTTCAGTGAGGTCTGCTATTACCTCGACGCCGCGAGCCTGCGTGCGGTGTTCGACCGCGCCGTCGAACACCTCGAACCCGGCGGCACTGTGCTGTGCGTGCACTGGCGACGAAAAGTGCCGGAGTACCCGATGTCCGGTGATCAGGTCCACGCGATCGCGTGCACTACTCGCGGCTTGTCGACGCTGGCGCACTACCGGGACGAGGACATGTCCATCGATGTCTTCACGGCGGTCGATCACGAGCCGATATCCGTCGCGCAGGCCGAAGGGATCAGGTGACACACCG
>NZ_JBKOQN010000102.1:0-1490 GCF_046764895.1 Nocardia sp. CWNU-33
CCGAGATCCAGTTCACGCCACAGCATCAGCTCTTGCTGGCGATCGCAGAACACCAGGATCGAAGCTTTCAATTCGGCCGGTGCCGCAGCCACCCAATCCGCGACCGTCTCCACGCGCGGAACTGGCTTCTGCCGGGACCAATACGCCATCCGAGCCGCCATGCCCACACCACCGGCAATCGCAGCCAGCGGGGGCACCATCGTTGCCACGCTCATGACAGCTCCTGCGTATTGATGCATCGCGGGCAGGTGCACTTCTCGGCCGTGATGTCGACGAACGGGATCGGTTCGAGTACTTGCCCCTCAGCGATCAGGGCATCGGTCACCGCGGCATGCAGCAGCGAGATCAACGACACCGCAGACCCGATGGGCATGATCAAGTCCGGGCACGGGCCACCAGAGCGGTGCAGGCCACCACCCCCGAAAGTCACCAGGATCGAACCCTCCGGGGCGATCGGTCCGAACGCCTCACTGTTGAACCGGACACCCGGCGAGCCGTAACCCTTGATCTCGGTGCCAGGCACTCGGTAATCAATGACGTCATCGACGTCACGCGAGACCCAGTAGCCCTCGCACTTGTGCATCGAATCCATTGCTGATCAACACCTTTCATTGAGAATTAATCGGCCGAACAGACGTCGGACCGTTAGCGGTTCCCGCGATCCCAGCTGTTGTTGAGTACGCAGAACTGGCCACAGGCACTGTCATCGCGCGGTGGTGCCGGTGGTTCGCAGAACATCGAGCACGCGCCTGGAGACGGGTGCGATGGTTGGTTCTGGCAGAGCATCACGCATTCACCGGTAGCGGCTTCGGCAGCGGGAGCGGCAGACACGATCACCGCGGCGAACACCACGCCCAGGGGCAGAAGCGACGACGTGGACATCACGCCACCTCCGTGCCGGGAGCAATGCTGTTGTTCGACCTTGTATTTCGGTTCTGCTCGTCCATGGAATCCATCAGGTCCTCGATCAGCCCGGACGCTTCCCGCTGCGTCAGAACTACCGCCGTGCGGCCCACCTTCAGGAAGACCACGTCCGCATCGGAGTCGTAACCGATCGCGATCGACACACCTGGCGGCGGGAAGCCGAACATCTCACGCAGGAACATCACGCCACCGCCTGCGTGGAGGTGGTGTGGGAGTCCAGAGCGGCGGTGAGCATGCCGATCAGCTCGGCGGCTTGGTCGGGGACCATGCACAGCGATCCGTTGCCGACACAGACCATCACCATGCCTATCGCGGGGATGTAGGTGGCGGCGACAGTGCCGATGGCGTGGGAATTGAGCCGGTAGTCGCTGTGGTGAATGACCATGACCGAACTGTTTTCTGGCATGTCAGTTGCCTCCGTTGACAGGAACCGCGACCGGCCGGACTGGTATCGGACGCGGGGGTTGGAAAGGTTGAGTCACCGGCCGCGGTGGGGCGATGAGCCGGACAGGTGCCGGCGGAATCGGGGAACTCACCGGGACGGGTTCCGGGGCCAGGGGTTCGGC
>NZ_JBKOQN010000103.1:0-1470 GCF_046764895.1 Nocardia sp. CWNU-33
GTCGCTCACTAGGGCACCATCCCTTCTGCAACCCGAACAGATAGGGTTGTTATCTCTCGGTTCCGGTGGGTGCATGGCCATGGTCGCGAGCCATTTGATGGCCACGATGAGTACTGCCAGCCCCACCGGGCCGAGGGCCAACGACCGGCGTCAGGGACATGCCCCACAGAGGGCCGATTAGTGAGCTCCCGGCAGTGGCCCTCGATTCCGACGAGGTATGACATCGACCTCGAAGGAGCACAACGCCAGTGTTCGTTGGTTGGGACTGGGGCATGGGTGCCCACGATGTGACCGTGCTCGACGACAACGGGGACCGCCTCGACCAGTTCGCGGTGAAACACACCGAAGAAGGCATCGCTGACGCGCTGCGCCGGCTGAGCACTCACGCGACCAGCAGTGTCATGCCGGTATGCATCGAAGCCACTCGCGGCCTTGTCGTGGATCGGCTGCTCGCCGCCGGATATCCGGTAGTTCCGGTGCATCCCAACGCTTTTCACGCGGCCAGACCCCGTTGGGGCGCGGCGCGAGCGAAGAACGATCCCGGTGACGCGTTCAAACTGGCCGACTACCTGCGTACCGACGCCCACCGGTTGCCGACCCTGGTGCCGACCATGCCGGAAACCCTCGAGTTGCAGGCGCTGACTCGTATGCGCGCCGACCACCTCGGCCAGCGCATCGCCGCGGTCAACCAGCTCGCCGCACTGCTGGACACCCACTGGCCCGGCGCGGGCGCGATCTTCGCGAAACTGAACTCTGACATCACCGTCGCGTTCCTGCGCCGCTACCCCCACCCCGAATCCGCCGCACGGCTCACCGCCGCACAGCTCGACAAGTTCTGCGCCCGCCACGGCTACAGCGGACGCCGCAGCGGCGCCGAACTGCTCACACGCCTGCGCTCGGCACCCGAACCGGCCAGCCGCATCGCAGCGCCCGTGATCGCCCGGCTCGTGCGCACCCAAACCGACCTCGTGGCATCGATCCAGGCCAGCCTCGACGAACTCGACACCGTCATCGCCGAGGCCGTCGCAAACCACCCCTACGCGTCGCTGCTGGCCGATCTGCCCCGAATCGGGGTGCTCAACCTCGCTCAGATCATCGGCGAGGTCGGCCCGATCCTGGAGCGCGCCATCAGTTTCGATCAGCTCGCCGCCGAAACCGGGCTCGCCCCCGTCACACGCACGTCCGGCAAGAGCCACACCGTCGGATTCCGCCACGCCACCAACCGACGCGCTCGACAAGCACTCATCACCTGGATCGACAACAGCCGCCGGGCCAGCCCCTGGGCCGCGCAACGCTACATCGCAGCCCGCGAACGAGGACAACGACATCCCCACGCGATCCGAACCATCGGCCGCTCCTGGTTGCGCATCATCTGGGCTTGCTGGCGCGACAAAACGGGCTACGACTCTGCCCTCAAACAACCCGGCCAGAACGCGATTGCCGCATAGGGGTTGACTCAGGGAACTCATC
>NZ_JBKOQN010000104.1:0-1468 GCF_046764895.1 Nocardia sp. CWNU-33
GAGAGGGAAGGTAGGGCCGTTCGATGACGACACAGCAAGTTCCGGTGATCCATGTGCAGGGCCTGGAGAAGTCCTACAAGGATCTGCATGTGCTGCGCGGCGTGGACTTCGAGGTGGAGCGGGGCAGCATTTTCGCCTTGCTCGGCTCGAACGGGGCGGGCAAGACCACGGTCGTGCGAATCCTGTCCACGCTGCTGAAGGCCGACGCAGGGACGGCCGCCGTGAACGGCTTCGACGTCGCCACACAACCGGCGGACGTGCGGGAGTCCTTCAGTTTCACCGGGCAGTTCGCCGCCGTCGACGAAATCCTCAGCGGGCGGGAGAATCTCGTGTTGATCGCCCGGTTGCGGCGTCTGAAGAACCCAGGCACGATCGCCGATGACCTGCTCGAACGCTTCTCACTGACCGACGCCGCCGCGCGGAAGGTATCGACGTATTCCGGTGGCATGCGCCGCCGCCTCGACATCGCCATGAGCCTCATCGGGAACCCGCCGGTCATCTTCCTCGACGAGCCGACGACCGGGCTCGACCCCCAAGCGCGCATCGAGGTATGGCAGACCGTCAAGGCACTCGCCGAGCACGGCACCACGGTGCTGCTCACGACGCAGTATCTGGACGAAGCCGAACAACTCGCCGACCGGATCGCGATCCTGCACAAGGGCCGGATCATCGTGAACGGCACCCTCGCCGAACTCAAGCAACTGCACCCACCGACCAAGGTCGAATACGTCGAGAAGCAGCCGACCCTAGAGGAGGTCTTCCTCACCCTCGTCGGTGACGAAGGCAATGACGGCGACACCGGCAATGCCGCAGCCCCGGCACCGACGAGTAAGGAACAACGATGACCACGCAATTCTTCGGCGACACCGGCTACCTGCTGGGACGATCCCTGCGCCACATCATGCGCAGCCCGGACACCATCATGACGACCGCGATCACACCCATCGCCATGATGCTGCTGTTCGTCTACATATTCGGCGGCGCGATCGACACCGGGACGGATTCGTATGTGACCTATCTGCTGCCCGGAATTCTGCTCATCACCATTGCGTCGGGCATTGCCTACACCGCATTCCGCCTCTTCCTGGATATGAAGAACGGCATTGTCGAGCGATTCCAGTCCATGCCGATCACACGATCGTCCATCCTGTGGGCCCACGTGCTGACCTCGCTGGTCGCCAATCTGATCTCGCTCGTGGTCGTCGTGCTCGTCGCCCTGCTCATAGGCTTCCGCTCCGGCGCAGGAGTGCTGGCCTGGCTCGCGGTCGCCGGCATCCTGGCCCTGGTCACCCTGGCGTTGACATGGCTCGCCGTCATCCCCGGACTGACCGCGAAATCCCCGGATGGCGCGAGCGGATTCTCCTACCCGCTGATCTTCCTGCCGTTCATCAGCTCGGCATTCGTACCCACCGACTCCATGCCCGGCCCGGTGCGCGCCTTCGCCGAACACCAGCCGACGACCGCCATC
>NZ_JBKOQN010000105.1:0-1455 GCF_046764895.1 Nocardia sp. CWNU-33
CCCTAAGTTTGTAGGTGTCTGGGGTTGGTGCCCTGGATGCCCAGAGCGGTGGGGTGTAGCTGATGGGTGTTTGCCTCTTTCGAGGCTCGGAAGGACTTGCTGCCCCACCGCGCTGGACGCTCCGGCTGCTGATTGAGAGCTGTTGCGGATCGTCGCTGTTTAGGGATCTGTCGGCGGGGTTGTCCACGGGTGCAACAACTTTGAGGTCAGGAGCACGTGGGTGAATGTTCGCCCGGAGATATGGGTCGGGATCGATGTCGGCAAAGCAGCACATCACGCCTGCGCGGTCGATGAGACCGGCAAGACGGTGTTCAGCCAGAAGTTCGGCAACGACCAGGCCACGATCGAGGCGTTGATCGCCCGCGCCGGCCAGACTTCGGACCGGGTGCGGTGGGCGATCGATCTGACCAGCCCGATGGCGTTGTTGCTGATCACGGTCCTGTTGGCCGCCGATCAGGCGGTGACGTATGTGCCGGGCCGGGTGGTCAATTCGATGACCCACGGGTTTCGTGGCGAAGGGAAAACCGACGCCAAGGACGCGAAGGTGATCGCCGAGACCGCTCGCATGCGCCGCGACCTGAGCCAGGTCGCGATGCCAGATGAGCTGGTGGTCGGTTTGACCCAGCTGACCAGCTACCGCACCGACTTGATGTCGGACTGGGTCGCCGGGATCAACCGGCTGCGGGCCCTGCTCGGCTCGATCTTCCCCGCGCTGGAAGCCGCGTTCGACTATTCCAACCGGACCCCGCTGATCCTGGTCGCCGGTATGTGCACCCCCGCCGAGATCCGTGCCGCTGGAATCGACGGTGTCGCAACGTATCTCACCGACAGCGGTGCGTGGAAGACGGGGATCGGCAAGACCGCGGTTGCCGCGGTCGATGCCGCGCAGCGGCAGACCCTGGCCCTGCCGGGCGAGACCGATACCGCGATGCTGGTCAAACGCATGGCCCGCAAACTGTTGGACCTCGACCGCGAGATCAAGGACACCGACAAACTCATCACCACCCGATTCCGGCAACACCCGTGGGCTCACATCATCGAATCGCTGCCCGGAATGGGACCGGGACTGGGTGCGGAATTCCTCGTCGGCACCGGAGGTGAGCTGGCGAATTTCGCCAGCGCTGGACGTTTGGCGTCCTACGCCGGACTGGTGCCGGTCCCGCGCGACTCCGGCCGCGTCTCGGGCAATCTGCACCGGCCGAAACGCTACAACCGGCGCCTGCGACGCGTGTTCTACATGGCCGCCTTGTCCAGCCTGCGCTACGAGAACGGGCCGTCGCGGCGCTTCTACGACCGCAAACGCAGTGAACGGCAGATACATACCCAAGCCCTGCTAGCGCTGGCCAGACGGCTGGTCGATGTCTTGTGGGCACTGCTGCGCGACGGACGCGAATTCAGCGCCGAAAACCCGGCATCGGTGGTCACCACGGCTTGACACGGTCATTGAGAGTCCTT
>NZ_JBKOQN010000106.1:0-1417 GCF_046764895.1 Nocardia sp. CWNU-33
TCCGCTTCTGGCACCCCTCTATGTCAAGAGGGCGGTTGTTTGGGGCGTAGTCTCGCTGGTGGCGGGTTCGGGAAGTGACTTGTCCGAAGTGTCGATCGTTGGGGTCGAGTCGGCCGCGCTGGATGTCAGAGACGCCCCCGAATGTCCTCCCGGGCTCGCCCCTGAGCGTTGGTGGGCGTCGCGGAGGAGTTGTTTGTAGACCACGTCGGATAGGTGTCGTTTGAGGCTGCGTAGTGCTTCCATCGGTGTTTTCCCGGCGGCGAGTTTGCGTCGGTAGTAGGCGCGGCCCGGGGTGTCGTTGCGTAATTGCACGATGGCCATGATGTGCAGGACGCGGTTGATTCGCCGGTTCCCGGTGCGGGACAAGCGATGTCGTTGGTGGTCGCCGCTGGAGGCATCGATGGGGGCGGTGCCGTTCCAGGAGGCGAACCGGCCAGCGTTGGGGAACCGGTGGATGTCGCCGATGTCGCCGAGCAGTCGTGCCGCTCCCGAAGGGCCGATGCCGTAGAGGTTCATCACGCTGGTGCCGGTTTCGGCGAGTAGTTCGGTGAGCTGTTTGTCCGCGGTTTTGATTTTCTTGTCCAGCGTAGCGACTTCGGTGATCAGCTCGGATGCGAGCTGGCGGCGGGTCTTGCCGACCAGGTCGCGTGGCCGCACTCCGGTGAGCAGAGCGCGGGCCTGTCTGGCCGACAGGAATTGTTTGGCGCCACCGGGAATCAGCTCCAGCAGCAGCCGGTGCAGGCGGCTGACCGTGCTGGTGCGGGCGATGGGCGAGTTCGTCGCGGCGATCGGCCAGCATGCGCAACGCCACCAGGTGATCGTCGGGTCGCACTCGCAGCAGATCCGAAGTATGCAGGGCTACAAGGGCAATCGAGTGCGCGTCGGTGGCGTCGGTCTTACGGCCTTGACCGGTGGAGAACACTCGTGTCCGGGCCGATAGTTTCGCCGGCACGTCCACCACGGTCTCGCCGTCGGCGATCAACCGTTGCGCCAGGTGCTTGCCGATCCCGTTGCAGCCCTCCACCGCCCAGACACGATCGCGGTACCGGCGCCCGAGTGCGAGCATGTCTTTGTAGCCGGGGGTATCGGTACCGAATCGGCCTTGGTCGAGAACGCATTCGGTGTGATCGAGTACTTCGATGGTGGCAGACCGTTTATGCGGATCCATGCCGATAACAACTGGACTCAACTGATGTCTCCTCACTAACCGCGACATGGGGCAGCGAGGAGGGCAACGCTACTTCCAGCTGGGCAGACCCCTCTTGAGCCACAACCTCGCCCGGTGCCCGGTGGGACGCACGCCAAAAGAGAGTCACACCAAAATTCGTGGTGGACAGCCGAAAAGAGAGCGTCCCGCCGGACACCTCGACCGAGCCTGGCCGGGCGTCGGCCGTGGCACAAGTCTCTAAGTAGCCGA
>NZ_JBKOQN010000107.1:0-1355 GCF_046764895.1 Nocardia sp. CWNU-33
TCGATGCTCCTATGTTTGTCAAGCTGCTGCGGTGAGCGATTGCTTGGTGCCTGGTCGGGGTAGGGCGGCGAAGACTTCTCGTGCGATGAATCGTTTGAGACAACGGAGGATTTCGCGTTTGCTGAGTCCTTCGGCTGTGCGGCGTGCGACGTAGGCGCGGGTGGGTTCGTGGCGGCGCATTCTGGTGATGGCGATGATGTAGAGCGCGCTGTTAGCGGCGCGGTCTCCCCCGCGGCTGAGTCGGTGCCGGCCGGTTGTCTTGCCACTACTTGCCGGTTGAGGGGCGGCGCCGCAAAGTTTGGCGAATGCGGCCTCGGTGGTCATTCGCTCAGGATTGTCGCCCGCGGTAATGAGAAGCTGACCGGCGATTTCGGCGCCGACTCCATGCAGTGCGGTCAGGGTCGGAGCGTGTTGCTCGACTAGATCGGCGACCTGACTGCTCAGCCGTTTGATGTCGGTGTCGAGGCTCTGCCATCGAAGGGCGAGATCGCGTAGTGCGATCTTGGTCGTGGCGATAAGCATTCGGTCAGGCTGGGAGAGGAGGGTAGCCGGTTCGCTGGTCTCCGGTCGCAGGCGCGAACAGCGGTTGATGAGTTCGCGGGCTTTGAGCGAACGTAGTTCTTCGCGAAGGCACTCGGGCGCTGTGACGATGATCGAGTGCAACGCGTTCATCGCCTGGGTGCGTGCTTTGACCGCCGTCGATCTGGTGACTCGCAGAATTCTGATCGACTCCACCGCACCAGATTTCGCCTTCGGTGTCGCAGTAGCTGTTCCAGCAAGGACCGAACGTGCAGCTTGTTCGGAGTCGAGCTGATCCGATTTGCCGTGCAGGCGTCGCATGGCGCGGGCGGGCCGGTTGACCTCGATGACCCGTTCGCCTTCGCTGGTGAGCAAACGTGTCAGCGCCGCACCGTAGCTACCCGTTCCTTCCACTCCGATCGCGTCGACTGTCCCGAAAGACCGCAGCCAGTCGAGCAGATCCCGATGCCCGGCGCCTGTCGCGGGAAACTGCTGGTCCGCGAGGAAGCGTCCGAAGACCGTCAGGACTGTGGCGTGGTGAGTTTCCTTGTGGGTGTCGATGCCGCCGACGACATGCTCTGTTGCGCTTGGCATTCTGGGACTGCTCTCCGTTCATCACTCAAAGGCGGTGAGCGGCCAGTCAGGCGGTGCGGACAAGTCTGTGACGGGGCTTCTGTCCAAGCTCCTATCAGGTCACGACCGTCTGACTGGCGCACGCGTGGACGCCCGCATCGAGGCGGTCGACAAATCGAACGAAGGACACCGCGGTCATACCTTGGCCAGGGTCAGACCGCCTGATGCGGGCGTCCCGGAAATACTCACAGACCTTGCCGTTG
>NZ_JBKOQN010000108.1:0-1339 GCF_046764895.1 Nocardia sp. CWNU-33
CGATCAGCCGTGCACGTTCAATGGAGGACAGGGTGGGAAGGCGACCGGCAGGGCGGTCAAGGCGCGGTGGAAGGGACCTGGCCGCCAGACTGGTTCCCCGGTCGGGAGGTCCGGTCGCATCTCGGGTAGTGCGTCGAGGAGTTGGTCGATGGCGTCCTGCGCGATGAGGTAGGCCGAGGATTGCGCGGGGCAGGCGTGTGGGCCGATGCCCCATGCCAGGTGTGCGCGATTGCCTGCCTGGTTTTCGGTTCGGATGGCGGGGTCGTTGTTGCATGCGGCCATGCTGATGACGACCGGTTGATGGGCGGGTAGCCAGACGTCGTCGACGAGGATCGGTTGGCGTGGGTAGCTGATCAGGAGGTTGGCCAGTGGTGGGTCGTTGAACAAGACTTCGTCGAGGGCTTCGCGGGAGGAGAGGTTTCCGCCCATGACGCTGCCGCCGAACCGGTCGTCGGTGAGGATCACCAGTAGGGTGTTGACGATCAGGTTCAGTAGGAACTCGATCCCTGTGCCGTAGACCTGTGCTACGTGGTTGACGACTTCCATTTCGTCGAGTTCGGACGGATGTTGTAGCAGTACGGTGGTGATGTCGTTTGCTGGTTCGGTTCGTTTGAGTGCTACGAGTTCCAGTAGTGCTTCGAACAGTATTTTGTTGCCGTTTTCGGCATCGACTCCCTCGACGATCGCGGCCGTGCCGGCGGCGACTCGCTGTCCTATCTCTGGGGGGCAGCCGAGCAGGGTATTGACGACTTGGAATACGAGCGGGAACACGTATTGGCTGATCAGGTCGGCTTTGCCGTCCTGGCAGAAGGTGTTGACCAGCGGGATGGCGATGTCTTCCACGATGTCGTGGAGTGCGTAGAGGTCTATCGCGTCGAGGCTTGCGGTACTGGCCTGGCGGTAGCGTGCGAAGTCGAGCCCGGTGCTTCTGCTTGCGAGCGGTCGCCATCCCAGCAGTGGGAGGATGGGGCAGTCGGTGGGGATGTTCTTCTGCCAGGTGCGGGGATCGGCGGGGAAGTGCTCGGGATCGTTGAGGATCCGCACTGCGGTGTTGTAGCCGATCACCAAGGTGGCGGGTACCTCCGGCGCAAGTTCCACCGGTGCCAAAGAGCCGTATTGGCTGCGCATTTCACGGTAGGCGCGGTGTGGATCGGCGGCGAATTCCGGCGCGTGCAGCGGCACTCGTGGGTCGTCGGAATCGGTCGGTGAGCCGTGGTAGACCGGGCAGGATTGGGTGGGTATTTGCGACGGCGGCGTACTCAAGGATGGAACTCCATACAATTCGTGTGCACTGCGGGTGGGACGGATTCTGTGCCGAGGCGCAGCGCCGGGGAGCGCG
>NZ_JBKOQN010000109.1:0-1318 GCF_046764895.1 Nocardia sp. CWNU-33
TCTCGATGTCCGTGACCGAGATGTAGACATGATCGATCATTTCGAGGCATCCTTCCACATCGCAGTGTTCTTACGGGCGACGTCGTGGAACGTGCGCCACGGTAGGCCGGTGATCTGCGCGACCGTGCAATTGGGGCGGGCCTGCGCGCACGCGCTATTTTGCCGCGTGGCGCACGTTCGCGAACGTCCGCAACTGCCGATGAGCGGTTGTGCGGCGGCCGTGGAAGTGATCGTTCGTCGAGTAACTGGGTTATTGCATCATCTCGCATCCGCCGCTTCAGCCTGACGTCTGCCACAGAGACTCTCGGTACCCATACTGCTTCGTGGTCCACGGCACTGCAGTGCGGCCATGGCTCGTCTGCCGGCCACAACAGTGGCCCCCCGATCGAACTGTCGCGCACCGATGGTGTTCCCGGACGCGGGTGCAGGCGAGTCGCGGTGCGGGCCAGTGGTGCCAACTCGGGAAAGACGGTCACGAGATCAACCGGACGTGGCGGAGTAGTACGAGTCACACAACAACCTCTCGACGTACCTGGAGATGTTCGATTTCGATGACGATGGGACCGGCGCGGTCTCATCCCGAGACTAGGCATCCGAGCCTTGACCAACTTCCCGCCACTGGCAATCGCGGAGTTCTCTGAGAAAGCGGATATCTCAGTTCAGGAGAGCGTCTTCGGCGGTTTTAGAATGCACGCTGCTGCCGCATATCGCGCTGATCGAGTCGGCCGAACCTACGTCCCGCTCAGCGTCGTTTGCCGAGGCCGGGTGCCCCTCCGCTGACGGTTGGAACCGAGCTGCCACGGTCGGCCGATCGCTCCTTGCGATCATCCATCTCCGCCTTTTGCGCCTACAGTCGGTGTTGCCGATCCTTGGTCACGGCGTTCTCCGCAGCCCTCTTCGCCTTTCGGACTTCACGCGCACGTTCGGATTGTGATGCGTTCCAGCACAAACCACACCGTCGAACCTCGGCCGGGCGACTCGCGCTCAACGGATCATCCGACTCCACCGGGATCTTGCACATCGTCCGAGCAAGCTTCTTCGGGTTCACGACGTGAGCCTGTTCCTCCAAAGTCACCCAATTCCATGGGAGCGATTCAGCTTTGCTACTTCCTCCCACGAAATCGGACTTTAGTCGCAATGTCGCGGACCGGGAGTTATCGCGGGAAGGCACCGCTACTTCGAGCTGGGCAAACCCCTACTTAGCCGGCAACGGTTACCTCGGTGATTCGTTGCACGGCATGGCCCGGTAACTCCTGGCAAACCCCTGAGCCGTGAGCTCTTTGAAAAGGCGGCGAGTGCCGGGTCAGGCCGGATCTAT
>NZ_JBKOQN010000011.1:0-277170 GCF_046764895.1 Nocardia sp. CWNU-33
CATGGGTCGCGCGACCACCCGAGGGTGGTGCCGCAGCAGGGGCAGCAGCAGGAGCGGGTGGGGCCGCGGCAGGCGCGGACTGACCAGGGGGCGGTGTAGTCGGTGGGGCACCGGTGGCGGGCGCGGTAGCGGATGTACCAGGCTTCACACCACCCTGACCAGGCGCTCCCAACGGTGTCTCGTTGCGACCCGGCGGCGTCGTCACACCCGGTTGCGTCGGATTGATCGGTGCACCAGGCGCGACCGGCGCGCCTAGACGCGGACGGCCCTGTTTGTGCCCCGTTTGCGCAGACCACGGCGTAACCGGACCAGACGACCCATTTTCCCCGTCTTCTTCGCCGCCGACCTCGGAATCCGGTGGCGGCCACACTTCCGTACTCGTCACATTCCGCCTCCCAGCACCCGCTTTGCGCGGACATCGTTCGCGGTCGGCATCGACTGTTGCACAAACCTTCCGGATATCGGATCGATCGTGACTAGCTGAGTACCGCCGGTGGCGACGCCGACGTGCGTCGGGGCGCTGTCACGGTAGTCCCAGAAAATCAGATCTCCCGCCGACACCGCGGACAGATCCACTCGCTGACCACACACACCCTGCTCCGCAAGAGCATTCGGCAGGGTCACAACGGTTCCGGTGATCGGTCTGCCGCACGCCTCTACGGCGGCCCCGGTACTTTGCACCGCGCCTCCCCCAGCCAAGGGAGCCACCGGGGCACTCGGCGCGGACGCGAGTCCGACGGATCGTTCGCAGCGACCGGTCAATGCTGCGGCCGATGCCTGATAGATCAGCGACCTCGTCATCGCGGCGGAATCGATCGGACCGGTCGAACCATCCGAACCCGCCCCGCCGACAACACTCGATGCGGACAGCCCGCCGAGAGCCAGTTCGCGAGCACACTCGGCAGCCATACCGTCATTGCCGGTCAGCAGTGGCTCGAGCTGATAGGGCGCGGACTTCATCGCCGAAACACACGCGCGCTGCCAAGCCGAGGCGTTGGTGTCATCGGGCGCGATCGTCAGCTCCGCGTAAGGATTGGTCGTCGGCGCCACAGAAGTGCTCGTGCCGCTGCTGGATCCGCTTGCCCGTGGTCTATCCCGTGCCGGGGCGGAGACTGCCACTGTCACGGTGTTCGCCGGGTCCGGGCCCACCGCACTATCGCATTGGTAATACAGGTCGGCGGAAGCGGGCGAGTTTATGGCACTGACCACGAGGATCGCCACCATAGCCAGCACCGTGACGCCGGTAGAGGCGAACGCCAACAGGATGACTGCCCAGCCCGGGAGAACCCAGAGGCTGACGAGACGAACAACGAACGATGTCGCGGACCCTCGTCCACGTCGGCGTCCGGCAGCAGCGAAGCTGATGGTACGAAGACTGGGCAGCCTCATGGACGCCGCCGACCGCGAAGATGGGGGTTCGCCCGCATCAAATCACCCACCGGAGTCATCAGTGGGTCGTGGTTGGTTAGGTCCACACTCATGTCAGGGGGTGGGAGCTTGTCCCCCACCGAGACGCCCTTCAGTGCCGAAGACAGCTGGCCAGCATCCCAGACCTCCCAACGTAGATCCCGGTAGTTCTGGCGATTTTCGGGATTATCCGCAAGTACGCTCATGGCTGCCGATATATTCTTTGCGGTATCCGACTGAAGCCCCTTTGCGATTCGTTGCGCCTGTTCAGGGGTCATGTCGGTTAGCCCTGCTAGGCTCAGCCGTGTCATGTCTTTTTCAGCGCCGGCAGTCAGGGTCCCATCCGGATTTACGGTCCGATCAATCTTGCTGTTCCCCAAATCCGCCAAGGTTCGGATATGGGCCATTCTCTCCTCAGTACCCCAAGCGCCGTCACCCCGATTCCAATATTGTGCGACGAAAGCTAGCTCCCCAGGTTGTCTGAGGTTGACCGGATAACCGTTCTCCCTCTTATATGCAAATACCGCCTGTTCCAGCACCCCAAGGTTGGCCGCTGCCCGATAGTGTGCCAGCTGCGAGTGGTCACCGTTATCGACAATGTTCTCGGCCGCCAGGTGCGCCTGTTGCATCGCCGACGTAACGAAGCCGAGATGCTCGAATTGATAAGCCCCCTCATTCGCGTTCGCTTCGGCGACCTGCCAGGCGTGATGACCCGCGTCAACCATCGCCATATTACGCCATTTCGCCCCCAAGAACGCTCCGGGAACCTCGGACAAAGCGCCGTTCCTGTCGAGAACTCCGCGAATTCCCGTTGTAACGCCTCTGATTGTTTCCTTGCCACCGAATACGGTGAAATTCATACGAGCAGCATCGGCAAGCACGGGCCATTTCTCCATAGATTGCCGGTTCGACATCTCCCACGATGGTTTGCCCACATACTTCAGCTTCTCCTTGCGCTGCTTGGCTTCCTCCCTCGAGCCCCTCCTCAAAAAGCCCGGGTTTCCCGCGAGATTTTGCATCAATATCGAGCCGCCGAGCGTGTTGACGTCAGTGTTGATCCGGGAGAGCAAACCTGGGTGCGCTTTACCTGCAGCACCGGACGTCCCCAATCCCAAGGCCGTTCCGCCACCTCCGCCACCACCGGAGCCTTGGGCTGCAACCCCGAGCCAATTCGCCACCTTGGCGCTACCCCTGTCGAAGTTCTCCTTCATATCGTTGGACATTTTGTTGAAGATGCTCTCAACTGCCGCCGCCAGAGCGATAACCATTATGACCTGCCCGTTAGCCTGTAGAAATACGGCATTGAGGACAAGCATTTGGAGGCCGAGAAGCCCGCAGATCGCTCCCACCTTGAATCCAGCGAAAACAGAGTGGACCAGGCTCTTGATCAGCAGGTTCTGCGCACCGTATATCAGCCCGAACGAAAGAAATCCAACCGCCGCAACAAAAGAGTGGGCGATGGCATAGAATACCAAGACAACGACTTGGAATAATCTCTTGACTCTGAATATAACTTGCAGAATCGAGAGGAACAACATCAGAATAACACCACCGAGCTGACCGAAAGTGGGATTCTGAGTGGCTGCATATGCAGCAGAATCACACGATTTCATGCCGCTTTTGATCCGACCCTCATCTCCGGCCATCGCACCGGCCGACCACGCCGCCTTGCACGCCGGTCGGACGTCCGTCACATGCCCGAAGTTAATTAACTGCAAAGGGAGCCGAATGAAATTATCGGCCATACTCTTTTGCATGGCGGCGATCAACTGATCTGGATTCGGATTCGAATCGCCATTCAAACCGGCCGCGACCTCGATACCCACATTACGACTCTGAGCAAGCACCCCATTGGGTGAAATCACTTCCGCAAGAGGATCCGCAAGGAACGGAGGTCCAGCAATGGCGACCAGGAGCATCATCACGATCTGCGATGTCGCCCTTCCGGGCAGACCCTTGATTACGGAATACGCGACAACGCTGCCGCCGACCGTTCCACACAGGATGAACAGAACCGGAGTACCGATCACCGAGTTCAGATTAACGGATATCCTATGCAGTATCCCAGTGAACGGATCAAGAAACCGGAGTTCCATGACCAATCCCCAACCCCAGATCCCGAGGTTCTCGACGTTCGTCCAGACCACCACTACAAAACTGATCGAAAAATACAAAACGGAATTCAGCGGACTGAGTATTCCACCGTGGTCGGTGACGAACGGATAGTTCGCAACAGGTACGCCGTCGCTGTCCCGCACATTGGTCCAGCTGAGCCCGGTGTTGACCGACGGCGCCGTGGCCGTCCCAGTGCTCTGCGCGGTAGCGATCGTTATCGCGCCGAAAATTCCGGGAAGCACGATCAAACCGAGGAAAATCCCGAGAACCCATGCCGTCCAGCGCCTACGACGAGTCGCGGCAACCCAGTTCCGTCCCCTGCGATACACCGCCCACGGAGTCCACTGCTCCGTATCCCAGTGCTCCCAGCGTCCTTGCGACCAATACACCCTGAAGCTCTGCAATCGAGAGCCCCGTCCGCCGCTGCCGGTCATGAGACAGTCTGTCGTCGCGACAACTCGTTACGGCCGTCGCTGCCGCTGGTCGGCGTGCTGGTGATCGCGGCAGCCCGGTCGAGGCGGGCCGGCCCGAGCACCTTGCCGCGACCGATCCGGTTCAGCGCGTCTCGCATGAACATCTCGCCGCGCCGTTCATCGGGCACCTGGCGTCCGGCACCAACCGGCGGGGAGGTCTCTTCACGCAAGATCTGCAGCAGGAAAGGCGCTTCCTCCAGATCGACGCCGAGCCATTCCAAACTGTTGCGCGCCAGCGTTTCATCGCGCTGGCGGAAGATGAACCGGTTCGGGATGAGATTGTGTGCCGCACCTTGGAAGTCGGTGGCGGGATCGTGGGAGGCCAAGCCGATCGCGGCCAAGTGCTTACGACCGTCGCGGCTGAAATCGGAGGTCACCGCGGAGCCGACCTGGGTCTGCGTGAAATGGTGCGCCTCGTCGCCGACCAGCAGTCCGAACCTGCCGTTATCGCTGAGGAACGCCTCCCTGGCCGCGACGCCGACCAGCTCGTAGAGCGCTGTGCCGAGTCGCTTTGTCAGTGGCAATCGGTTGTAGAGGTGCGGCGTGATGAGTTCCTCGGCCGTCGGCAATGCCAGGCCGTGGCTACGCACGACGGTCGCGGCGGCGCTGAGCCGCAATGGTTGCAACTTGGGGTCGAACAGCACCGGCACCCGTTCGACAATGGTGCCGAGCCGGGCGGCGAGGTCGGCATACTCCTCCGCGCTCCCGGATTGGTCACGAAGCCGCTGGACGGTGTGGAAGAGATCGAGCAGGCTCCGAATGCCGTGTTCGGCTATACCTTTGGGCGCCAGCAAGTTGCTGATCGCGGCGCCCGCGCCCGAGGTCGGCGACAGGTCGAGCAGCGGCAGAATCGAGTCCAGTGCGCGCTCGCCCGCGATCCGGGGATGGAACAGGCGCAACGGATCCAACGACACCGTCGGGTTCGACAGATCGATAACGACGGCGTCATCGATGGCGGACGCGAAATGTGCCCATTCACCCACCTGACTGCGGTCGATGGCGAGGAACTGACCACCCATGTCGTGGACCAGCACCGCCATGAGCTTCAGGAAATACGACTTGCCCGACCCGAGTTCGCCGGTCACCGCGAATGACGCGGAGAAGTCGTGCAGCGCGGCCTCCATGATGCCGAAGTGGATCGGCTCGAAGTTGCCGGACATCAGATTGACCCCGATCACCGGACCGCTGTCGTCACCGATCTGGCTGGTAGTGAACGGGACGAACCCGGCCCACATGTCCGAGGGGATGATGTGCGCGAAATCGTCGAAAGCCCGCCGAGGCGGGCTGCCGGGAACCAGCATCGACCACAGGTCGACCTGTGTGCCGACAGGCGCTATCATTTCGACCTGAAAACGCTTGTATCGGCGTTTCAGTGAGTTGACCGCGTCCATCGTGATCTCACGCGTAGCGCCGCCGATGGCGATCACGGTGGTGAACGACACCTCCGACTCGCCGCTGTTCACCTCGAAATGCTGGTTGTACTCACCGAGCATCTGTGCCTTCGACGTCAGCGTATTCTGCGCGAACGAGATCTCCTGGTCCCGTTGATCCATCTGTTCACCGAGGCGCCGCAGGTTCAGCTCATTGTTCTTCAGCACTTGGTCAGCAGGCTTGATCGATACCCGCATCCCCCAGTCGATGGTGACGTCGGGAAACCCATCGAGAATGTTCAAGAATTCACTGCCGCCGGGAAACATCATGCCCCCGTACGGAAACGAATGTGGCGTGAGCATCGCCTGATAGGAAGGCCGATACTCGAAATCGGGCTGGACCACCTTGATCACTGGAATGAAAGACGGCCGGATCCGACGATTACTTTCGGCTTGCGCGCCTTCATCGAGTGCCGCGGAGCGAAACACCGCCGCGGTCGCATCGTCGAGGACACCTGCTCGCGTGGGTGCGACCGGATCGCCCGCGGCGCCACGCGACAAGTAGTGCTCCCACAACCACTGGAACAGCGCCGCAGGCACCGGGACCGGGTCGAAGTCGCTACCGATTCGCGAGAGGATCTCATTCGCCTTCTCGTCGTAGCCGTCCAGGTCGGCGCGCGCGATCGCCGTCGCGTCGATCGTCGAGGTACTGCCGCGCCACACCCGGGAAATCGCGGAGATCCCTGGATTGGTGGCTCCGACCGGGATCGAGAGCAAGAAGATCCGGGTCTGCGGCTCGATCGCGCGCACCCGCTCGAAGGAGGCGACCACTTCGTCGGCGTAGTCCTCGCATTCGTCGAGGTCGACTCCCTCCACCATCTTGGTCAGCACATCGAGGGTGTTGAGCCCCGCTTGAATGCCGAGCAGCAGTGAACCATTCGGCAGGCTGTTGATCAGGGCGTGATGGGAGCTCCGCACGTCATGTTTGTCGGCGGCCTTGCGCAATCCGTAACCGAGCGGGCTGATGAAATAGGTCGCGGTGACCAAGCCCGAATTGGTGAATTGCAGATTCCCGCGAATCGCCGCGGTGGGCTGCAAATCTCGTCCGAAGGCCATCAGTTCCGCCCTTCCGATGCCGCGCCGGCACCACTACTGCCCGCCGCCACCAGCTCGAGCAACCGAGCATCAGCCAGCACTCCTGGTGACGCCTCGATCGCCGATTGCCGGCTGGGCAGGACCAGGACCACCGATTCGTCGACGAACACGGCATTCCGCGCCGATTCGGCGTTGATCGGCATACCGGATGCGGAGACCGGTTTACGCATGACAATGAGCCGAATCATCCACAGCGCCCGCGAAGTCATTCGCACACCGGTGTAAGGCACCAACCCGATGGCGAAGACGATCACGATGCTGATGATCAGCCCGGTAGCGAACGTGACCGCCGGATTGACCGGAAAAGTCATGGCGAACACCGATGTAACGACAAGCAGCACGATCGCGGCGGCGACCTGGGGCAAGGTGTACGGGCCGAACGGCAGCTTCTGCCCGTTCGTCGACTTGCCGATCACCGTGGGAACACGTTTGATCGGCGTGAACACCTTGATCACCTTGGTCACCGATAGCTGCCGATCGGATGGTCAGGAAGAATGACGTTCGTGTCCGAACGCACGTAGTTGACGGCCGTTGGCAACATCCAGAACAGAGCCACCCCGACCAAACCCGATCCGACGACCCCGACGATCTTCACCAGGGATACTTTCGAAGTGGCCGTCACGGATACCACGTAGAACATGATGACGATTGTCAGCCCGATCGTGCCCACCCAGCGAAACCAGATCAGCACGCTATAGAGGATTACGCCAAAACTGCCCATCGAACTGCCTCTTCTCTGATCAATTCTGTTTCGCCGGGGGGATTTGCACCGACGTCGAGGGCGGCGCGGTCGAGGTACCGCTACCTACACCGCGGGAATCCTGTCCACCGACCAGAGTCAACGGATTCGTCAGTGCCGGTACAGGATCGATGGACTGCACTTGCCATTGCCCACCGCTGCGGATCATCGACAGCGGGTAGGCGAGCGAGGCCCAAGCGCCCCCATCACCCTTCGGGTTGACGGTGGCCAGCACCTTCGCCTGCGCAGGTCCGTTGCCACAGTTGTTATCGTCGGTGGTAACCGAGACAAGCTCGACCGTGGTGAACGGGGACGGCTTCAGCGCCGTGATCCCCGAGGCCTGGGTAATGTATCGACCAACATCGCCGGAGCCGGCCAGGAGCGCCCCGAGAAAACCCGCCGCCACTTGGGAGAGTGGCGTATCCGCCGCACATGGCGAGGAATACGCCAAGGACAGATCCGGACCTTTGGCAGGCGGCTCGACTACCGCGGGAATCGACAGTGCTCGTAATTGCCCATCGGACAGCGAGACCGCGACCCGGTAGTACTGCCGCGCGTCAGCGGCAGTAGCCACCGCGCCCTTGGCTACCCGAACAGATATTGTGACGGCCCAGATTTCGACACCACCACCGGACCGCTCGCGCGAGGTGTAGACAATGACCGGATCGGACACGTGTCGCGGGGTCGACGGCAATGTGATCTGACCGCCCGTGCCGGCGAACTCACCGATCTTCTCCTGCTGCCCTGAGACAGCGGTCAGATAGGTCATCACGAACTGTTCGCCGAACGACCCGACCAATGCTGCGTGGCCGACAATAGTGACCGTGGAGTCGTCGGACGGTCCGGGCGGATCCTCCTGGAAGACACTGAAGATCGCGTGCCCGCCGCCGAGCACGGCCAGCACGGCCAGCACGGCGACCATCACATTCTCACGGCGGCGGCGGACAGCCATCTGGCGAAGCAGCGCTTCACCCGAATTCGCCTGACCCCGAGCCACTGTCTTCACTCTCGAAATGGTAGAGAGCACAGGCAATCCCAACCGCCATCTCGTTCCCAGCAGTGGGAATAGCGGGGGATCACGCTGGGCTCCTGTTCATCCGGCCACTCAGCCAGTTGCGCAGTTGATCGTCGTAACCGATCGGCGTACTCCGCTGCCCCGGTTCCATCGCCTGACGATGCGGCTCCATCAGCGGGACGTTATGCCCGACCCGAACTAGCTGAGCGATGGCCAGCTGCCTGCTCGAGTAGCCGGGATACGGATACAGCAGCAACGCCGTCGGGGTGTAACCACCGCCGTAGTCGAGCGCACGCACGGTGACACCGACGGAGTCTCCAGACCAGAGTCGACTGCCGAGCTCGACCAACCGTGGACGATCGTCGGGATGGAACACGTCCACAGGTCGAAACAGGTAGTCCCACCGAATCCAGGGCGCCGGATCCGTGAGCCAGTGCGAAATGCTGGTGTGCTCGAGCTGGACAACAGCGAGATGCGTTCCGGCACGACGGTGAGCTTCGCGTAACCCGACGCGTTCCAGCGTCGGCCAGGCCGACGGCACGTTGTCCGATGTGACGTCCTCGATCAACCACCACGCGCCGCGCGTCCGGTCGTCGTCGCGGGCGCGGATGGTGATCCGCCATTGCCCAGGACGTGCGGCACCGTAGGCGACGGCCACGTCGAATTGCAGCTTGTCGCCGGGCTTGGGGTCGTAGAGCAAATCGAGCACCTCGGCGTGCCGATCGAAAGTCGAGATCCGGTGGAACAACTCCGCGATGGACATCCTCGGCGCGTATTGTTCGGCCGCGATACCGGGCAGCCGCGTGATACCGCTCGGCTGTTCGATGGTCTGGCTGCCGAGGTCCCAGATGGCGCCGACCGCCGGACGCAGCTCGGGCACCTGCTCCGCGGCGGGTCCGAGCCACAGCCGGACCGCGTGTACATCCCCTGCCGGACCGAACACCGGTCGCATCAGGAGCCGGAATGGACCGGCGCCCGTCGGTATCGCCATGTCGATGTCTTCGGCGTGGTCACGCGCGGTCTGAACGGCTTCGGTAATCGTCGCGGTCGTCAGCTTGTCGTAGAGCGCGGGCATTTTCGACAGCGAACGCTGCAGTGCCCGCTGCCAACCCGCGAAATCTCGCGGCGCGTCGCCGACCGAGGCCACCGACATGACATCCGGCGCCAAAGTCTCGACCGTTAACCACGGAATCACTGCGTCACTTCGCATCGCATTGTCAGTACCAGCCGTTCGTCCAGATTCGACGACTCAGATGGGCCAGACCTCCTGACCCATACGAGACATCATGTGACTTAGGCAATGTACCGTTGTTTAGCGGCGCAATCAACCGTAACTTGGACCCAGCCGACAGCTAATAGTTAGCGAACTTCGCTGTCGCGCAAGGTCATCCGAAAAGGAGTGGCTGGACGGATTGTCGCGCCGCTGAGGCGGAGAAGCCCGAGGTAGCCGTCAGCCCTGGGCTGCTGCTGCCGCGCCGAGCACCCCGGCACCGACCAGAATGCCGACGTCGCGCAGCTCCGACGGCACGACCCGCAGTCCGGTCAGGAAGCTGAGCCTGGCATGCGTGGCGACAGCTTCCCCGAGCGGTTTCCACAGTGCGGGACCGGCTTGGGCCATCGTGCCGCCGAGGACCACGAAATCATGGTCGAGTAGCGCGGCCACCGAGGAGATGCCGCGGCCGAGCGCCGTACCTGCGCGCCCCACCGCGGCCGCGGGAATGCCCTCACCAACCTTGGCGGCCTCGACCAGGTCCAGCAACGACGCTCCGGTCCAGCCCTGTTGACGCGCCCAACGCAGCACCGCCGCGCCACCGGCCACCGCCTCGAGGCAGCCGCGGCCTCCGCAGCTGCAAGGGTCATCGAAACCCGGGATCAGTACATGGCCGACGTGTCCGCCGTTGCCGGTCCGCCCCACTACGATGAATCCGCCCATCATGACCCCGCCACAGATGTGGTCGGATACCGACATCACCAGCGCGTCGGGCACCGCGTTCGTAGCACCGAAATTCTGCTCGGCGAGCGCCAGACACACACCGTCGATGCCGAGCTGCACCGCGGCCGAGGGAAACAACTTCCGCGCCGCCTCGACGATGGCGAATCCCGTCCGCCACTCGGGAACCTCGGCAGGCGCGACCACGCCTGCCTCCATATCGATCGGACCGGACGAGGCGATGCCGAGCGAAGTGACCTCGCTGCCCGCGGCAGCCTCGATCAGCAGCTCCCGGCACCTTTCCCATGCGCCACGGTCCGGCACCGGAATCTGCCGAACCTCGTCGGCGCCGACCTCTTCACCAAGAGCGCTCGCCGCGAACCGCGTCGGTCCGATCTCCAATGCCAGAATTGTCATGAGTCACCAACCACCAAAGGAAGATTCGCCGTCAAAGGTCCACGCAGCATACTCACAGACCATCGGTTCCAGTGGATATCAGCGGTCGACCGAGCACGATGTGCCTGCGCGGCGCGGCCAGCGCGGGCGCGGACCGCAGCGGCCGCGGCCCGTTGCGAATGATCTGCATCGGCCGGTTGTGATTGATCGGAGTCGCCCGGTGTCGCTCCAGGTTCTCGACGATGGTGCCGGAGTTGTCGTAGGCAACGCCTGCCCAGATCATCGCGCGGGGGCCGTCACCGCGTTCGACGAGCGCCTGCACCGTCTCCTTGCATTGCGCCAGCAACGGGCAGGCCAAACAGGTCCGAACCGCCGCTCGCCAGGAGTCGGGGCTACCGGCGTCCATGTCCCAGTCGTCGGGCCCGTCCGCGCAGGGTGGGCGCTGGGTCGACTTGGTCTTGATCGGTGAGATCTTTGCCGGCGCAGGGGTTGCCGTCGCCCGCGGCGCGATACGCGTAATGCTCATAGCCATCTCCGGGGATGCCGAGGGTACGCCGACAGAGAGGCGTGCCCCATGGATCGGAATGTCATCAGGGCTGCTCGACAGTCCCCGGAACCCAGCCGCGACAGCTGGTAGACGCAGGTTAGCGCGCCGTTGGCCCTATAGGCAACACTTTGCGCCACTAAGTAACGGCACGTTGACACGGTGGCAACCCTGCGATACCGTTTTTTGACGGCGCGTTATTGAACGGTCCATTTTCGAGGGGGCCCCGATTATGGTTTCCTGGTAAACATGGCTGCAGAATCACACTTCACAATCGACGAACTGGCACGGGCAGCCGACACCACCGTGCGCAGTGTCCGTGTGTATCACGAACGAGGGCTGCTGCCCTCCCCTGAGGTGCGCGGGCGGATCGGTTACTACGGGTCGGACCATCTCGACCGGCTGCAGACGATCAGCCGTTTGCTGGGTCGCGGCATGAAGCTCAATGGGATCCGCGAGCTGTTGGAGGCCTGGGATCGTGGCGACGGGCTTGCCGACGTCCTCGGCGTCAGCAGTCAGGACAGCCCGGAACCGGCCGCTTCGGCGGAACCGCAGTCCGAAGACAACTATCCCGACCTTCCCGAGTACGCGAAGCAGGCCCTCGCCACCAGCGACGACCCGCTCGAGGCCTATCGGCTCACGAACCCGCGGGCCTGTGATCTGGCCACCCGGCTCGCCGACTCCGGATTACCTGCGACGGACACCTTCCATCTGGTCGAGCGGCTCCGAGCGGACTGCGATCGGATCGCCGACCGGTATGCCACGGAACTGTTCTACCGACTGGCGGGGCAAACCTATGAGCAATCCGAACGGACGCCGAAGGATCGCGCCAGGCTCGAGACCGATCTGGCCATCGCACGGCTCATCGTCACCCGCGCCGCTTCGGAACTGATCGACGAGGCTTTCGCCCGGCATTTCGAGTTGCCCGCGGCGTCTCCGCGCGCCGCAGACCCGCACTGATCGGTCGAAACGGCAGCCCATCGTAGTGCTGCCGGTCCCGACGTCGAACCTACAAGCCGAACGCCCTGTTGATGGCTGCCATGTCGAAGTAGTCGCGCCAGGCGGTAATGGCACCGTCGGTCACCTCGAAGACGCCCATCACCAGGAGCGGTGTGTCGCGGCCGTTGCCACGCAACGTATCGGTGCGCTCGTTCATGACAACGTTGCCGTTGACGACCTGATGGTGGATGTCGAAGTCGATGGCGTCGAAGGTGGTGAGGAAGCCTGCGATGAAGTCGCGGATGGCTGTGCGCCCGTGAACCGGCTCCATCGGGATATTGTGGTAGACGGCGTCTTCGGCAAAGAAGGCGCTGATCTTGTCCGGGTCGGGATCCGACCAGCTCCTGCACATGGCACTGACGATCTCGTCGGGACTCGACATTCGGCTCACTCGCTTTCTCGCGCCGACACGGCCGTACCGCATCACTCGGTTCGATCTCCCCGATTACACCAAACGCTTGCTTGGTTCGGATGTGGTTCGGAGAGATCGCCCCGGGACGCCTACCGGCGCACCTCACTTCCGACGAGCAACTCCCGCTGCGCCACGCCGGTGTACAGCGACAGCGGTCGAATCAGAGCGTTGGCTGCCGACTGCTCAGCGATGTGTGCAGTCCACCCGGTGATACGGCTCATCACGAAAATCGGCGTGAACATCTCGATATCGAAACCCATCAGGTAGTAGGCCGGTCCCGCCGGGAAGTCCAGGTTGGGTTTGATGCCGGTGGCCTCGGCCATCGCGCGCTCCAGCTCGGTGTACATGCGCAGCCAACGCTGACCGCCGGCCACCTCCGCCACCAGCTCCAAGGCGGCGCGCATGGTCGGCACTCTGGAGTCGCCATTCTTGTAGACCCGGTGCCCGAAACCCATCACCTTCTGTTTGCCGGAGAGCTTGGCGCGCAACCATGCCGCTGCCAGGTCGGGATCACCTATTTCCAGCATGGCCTGCATGACAGCCTCGTTGGCGCCACCGTGCAGCGGACCTTTGAGCGCACCGATGGCCGCGGTGATCGCGCTGTAGATGTCCGATCGGGTGGAGGTGACGACTCGGGCGGCGAACGTCGAGGCGTTGAAACTGTGCTCCGCGTACAAAATCAGTGAGATTTCGAAAGCACGGACAATGCGCGGGTCGGGAACCCGCCCGAAGCACATATTCAGGAAGTTCTCGGCGAATCCGAGCTGCGAATGCGGCGCAATGGGATCCAGCCCACGGCGGCGGCGCATGTCCGCGGCGATCACCGTAGGCAGCACCGCGGTCAACCGCAGTGCCTTGGCCAGCAGCGCCCGCTGCGAGGGCGCATCGCCGAGGTCCTCCTCGGGATCTTCCGCGCCCAGGTAACTGACCACCGTCCGCACCACATCCATCGGATGGCAGGATTCCGGCATCTTCTCGATCAGGGACAGGATCGAACGATCTACCCGCCGCTGTGCGCGTTCGCGCTGGCTGAGCAGTTGGAGCTGGGCAGCGTCGGGCAGTTCGCCGTACCAGAGCAGGTAGGCGACCTCCTCGAAGCCGCAGTGTCGCGCCAGATCCTGCACCGCATAGCCGCGGTAGGTCAATGAGTTGGTCTCGGGCACCACCTTGGAGATGGTTGTGGTGTCGACAACCACTCCGGCCAGGCCCTTCTTGATCTCGGTCATGTCGATCACTCGCTCACGGTGAAATTGAAGATTCCGGAATCGAAGTCGTTGTACTTCTGATATTCGAGCAATTCATAGAGCCGCGCTCGGTGCTGCATCCGCCCGACCAGATCGGATTGTGTTCCGGTGGCCGCGATTTCACGCAAACCCTGTTCCACCGCAAACATCGCCAGACGCAGCGTGGTGACGGGATAGATCACGGCGTTGTAGCCGAGGTCTTCCAGCGTCCCGGCCGAGAGCAATTCCGATTTGCCGAATTCGGTCATATTGGCGAGTAGCGGAACATTTACCGCCGCACGGAATTTCGCGAATTCGGCGGCATCGGCCAGCGCCTCGGTGAAGATCAGGTCGGCCCCGGCATCCGCATATGCGCTAGCCCGTTCAATGGCCGCGTCCAGTCCCTCGATGCCGCGTGCATCGGTACGCGCGCAGATGACGAAGTTCGGGTCGCGGCGAGCCGCGACGGCCGCGCGGATCCTGCGAACCATCTCGTCTGCGGTGACAACCGCTTTGCCGTCGAGATGGCCGCAGCGTTTCGGATTGACCTGGTCTTCGATGTGACAGCCCGCCAGCCCGGCGTCCTCCAGCAGCGTGACGGTGCGTGCGGCGTTCATCGGCTCACCGAAGCCGGTGTCGGCATCGATCAGCACCGGCAGATCAGTGACCGAGGCGATCTGCCTGCCGCGCGCGGTCACCTCGGTCAGGGTGGTCAGACCGATGTCCGGCAAGCCGAGCTCCGCCGACATCACCGCGCCCGACACATAGACGCCTTCGAAGCCGATCTCCTGGATCAGCTTGGCCACCAACGGGTTGAAAGCTCCGGGCCACCGCTGGATACGGCCGGACCCGAGACCCGCGCGCAGGGCAACACGCTTCTGTCCCGCGCTCGTCGCGGCGGCAATCGGTCCGCTCACCGCGCACACCGCTTTAAGCTAGCGGTATGACCGACGACCAACCCCTGCGCTACCGACTGATCACCGGCGTCGACGACGCGGCATTCTGTGAGCGGGTCAGCGACCTGCTCGATCAGGGCTATCGGTTGCAGGGTCCCCCCGCCGTTACTTATAACGGCGAGAATGTGATCGCCGCGCAGGCGCTGGTCTGGGGGTATTGATGGTGCTATCGACGCGGCAGCGGTGATCATGGACATCAGAAGATCCCCTCGCCGGTCGCAGGCGCACGGTTGAGCACGGCGTCGGAGACGGTGAACGTCAGCTGATCCAGTTCACCCGCCGCCAGTTCCGGGGTCCGCTGCGCCGCGTCGAGGAAGCGATCCTGGTCGCTTGCGGTCAGCACGCCCTCGGCCAGCGACCGGAACTTGGCGACGTATTGCTCGCGGGCGAACGGCCGCGCACCGAAGGGGTGCGCATCGGCGACCGCGAGTTCGTCGACGATGGTCTCGCCGCTCTTCAGAGTCACCACAGCCCGTGCCCCGAACGCCTTTTCGTTCGGATCGGTGGCGTGATAGCGGCGCGTCCATCCCGGGTCCTCGGTGGTGGAGATCTTGCGCCACAGCGCGACGGTGTCGGGCCGCTGCGCGCGCTCGGACGCATAGGAGCGCTCGTGCTGCCAGGCGCCGTCCTGGAGCGCTACCGCGAAGATGTAGGGCACCGAGTGATCGAGGGTCTCCCGACTGGCCTGCGGATCGAACTTCTCCGGATCTCCGGAGCCGGTCCCGATCACCACATGGGTGTGTTGGCTGGTGTGCAGCACGATCGAGGCGATCTGATCGAGATCGCCGATGCGGCCGCGCATTCGGCGGGCCAGGTCGATGGGCGCCTGACTTTGGTACTCGGCGGAATGCTCCTTGGTGTAGCTGTCCAGAATCGCGCGCTTGGCCTCACCGGGCCCCGGCAGTGGCACCAAGTATTCGGCATCCGGACCACCGAGCAGCCAGGCGATGACACCATCGGCGCCCTCCCAGATCGGCGCGGGCGCGCCCTCGCCGCGCATCGCCCGGTCGATGGCCTCCACCGCCATTTTCCCTGCAAAGGCGGGCGCGTAGGCCTTCCAGCTCGAGATCTCGCCCTTGCGTGACTGGCGGGTGGCGGTCGTGGTGTGCAGGGCTTGCCCGATCGCCTGATAGATCGTCTCTGCGTCCAGTCCGAGCAGCGTGCCGATCCCCGCGGCGGCCGACGGCCCGAGATGCGCCACATGATCGATCTTGTGCTCGTGCAGGCAGATTCCCCGCACCAGGTCGATCTGGATTTCGTACCCGGTCGCCAGGCCGCGTATCAGCTCGGCGCCGGAGCGGCCGGTGTGCTGGGCGACCGCGAGGATCGGCGGGATGTTGTCGCCGGGGTGCGAGTACTCGGCGGCCAGAAAGGTGTCGTGAAAGTCGAGTTCGCGCACCGCGACTCCGTTCGCCCACGCCGCCCACTCCGGCGACGCCCGGTGCGCTGTGGGCACGCCGAACACAGCGGCTCCCAACCGCCCCGGTCGTGGGGTGTACGGCTGTGCGGTCGCCTGCAGCCGGGCACTGGTGACGGGACGGCGGAGCAGCGAAGCCGCGGCGACCGCCGCGTTGTCGATGAGTCGGTTCACGATCATCTCGCTCACCTCGGCGGTCACCTCGACCGGGTCGGTGGCGACCTCGGCAATCTTGGTGGCAAGGTGTTCCGAGCGCGGAAAGTCCTCGGCGGCGCTGCGTGCGCGTACAGTGTGAGTCTTCATGCATCCTCCGGTTCAGTGTCACTTCGCACGCTACGCAGGACCGATTCGATGCAGAACACCTTGCAACAGCAGAATTTTGCGGGCGAGATTTGCATATTTTGCGATGTTTGCGAATTCCGGCCGCTACCATCTTGCACGTGCGCAAGATGTACGCGGGCGCCCGACTACGGCGGTTGCGCGAAGAACGGCGAATGACCCAGGCAGCCCTGGCGAAGTCGCTCGATCTATCGCCCAGCTACCTCAACCAACTCGAGCGTGACCAGCGACCACTCACCATCCCGGTACTGCTGAAACTCAACTCCACCTTCGACCTCGACGTGCAGTTCTTCGCCGCCGACTCGGACGCGCGGCTGGTCTCCGACCTGCACGAAGTGCTGGTCGATGCCGCGGGCGGCGACAGCGCGCCGCTGACCGAGGTGGAGGAACTGGCGACCCGGCTACCCGAGGTGGCCAGAATCGTCGTCTCGATGCACCGGCGATTGCGCGCCGCGACCGACCAGCTCGACCTGCTCTCGGCGCGGGTGGCCGCCCCAACCGGCACGCCCATGCCCTATGAGGATGTGCGCGACTTCTTCTACGACCATCACAATCACATTCCGCAACTCGATCATGCTGCCGAACAGCTCTTCGAGGAATGCGGCATGACCATCGGCTCGCTCGATCGGCAACTCGCCAGAGTGGCCGAAGAGCGCGCAGGTGTAACGGTTCTCGTGCGCGGCGACGGCGCCGACTCGTCGATCCCGAAACGACACTACGACCCGGAAAGCCGCACACTGACGCTGGCTCGACGGCTGCGACCCGGGCAGCGTGCCTTCCAGATCGCTACCACGCTCGGATTCTTGCTCTTCGGGAAAGAGCTGGACGCGGTGCTGGCCGAAACCCCCTCGCTGACCGGCGAATCCCGCGCGCTCGCACGCATCGGACTTGCCAACTACTTCGCCGGCGCATTGGTGCTGCCCTACGGCCGGTTCCTGCGCTCGGCCGAGGAGCTGCACTACGATATCGACCTGCTCAGCCTGCGGTTCGAGGTCGGTTTCGAAACGATCTGCCACCGGCTGAGCACCCTGCAGCGCCAGGGTCAGCGCGGCGTGCCGTTCTTCCTTGTCCGCACCGATCGCGCTGGCAATATCTCGAAACGTCAGTCCGCCACCGCATTCCATTTCTCCAGAGTCGGCGGCAGCTGTCCGCTGTGGGTGGTGCACGAGGCGTTCGCCAGCCCGGGCCGCATCTCGAGGCAGATCTCCGTGATGCCCGACGGTCGCCGCTACCTGTGGATCGCCCGCACCACCATGACCGCGCCGCACGGATTCGGTACGTCCACAAAGAACTTCGCAATCGGGCTAGGCTGCGATATCGAATACGCCGACCGCCTGGTGTATTCGACCGGCCTCGACCTCGACGACCCCACCACCGGGGTACCGATCGGCGCGGGCTGCAAGGTCTGTGAACGCCCCTCTTGTCCCCAGCGTGCCTTCCCCAATATCGGGAGCCCCCTTGCAGTCACCGAACACACCAGCACAGACCTCCCGTATCCCCGCTCGGCGCGCTGACCGCCGGCCGCACCCCACACGATTCGGCCGAAACCGTTTCGGAGCATGGAGATTTCAGGGAGTTCGGTGCGGCCACCGCTCAGAGTGGGGCCGATCAGGATTTGGCGAGGTATTCGATGCGCTCGCCATCGACCGCGGCGTGCATCATGCCTGCCAGGCCCGGGTGCTTTGCCAGGCCGGGATCGGCCGCCACTACTTTCCTGGCCAAATCCTGTGCGGCGGTAATGACTTCGAGGTCGTCGAGCAACGAGAGCAGTCGCAAGGAGCGGGCGGTGCCGGATTGGGCAGCGCCGAGGACGTCGCCTTCGCGGCGTTGGCGTAGGTCGAGGACGGCGAGTTCGAACCCGTCGGTGGTGGCCGACACCGCATTCAGCCGTGCCATGGCGGTGCCGCCGGGGTTGGCGTCGGTGACGAGCAGGCAGAGACCGGCATGTTTGCCGCGGCCGATACGGCCGCGCAGCTGGTGCAGCTGGCTGACGCCGAATCGGTCCGCATCGAGAATCACCATCACGGTGGCATTCGGGACGTCGACGCCGACCTCGACGACGGTGGTGCAGACAAGGACATCGATGTCACCGTCGTTGAAAGCACGCATCACCTGGTCTTTTTCATCCGACGGCAGCCTGCCGTGCAGCAGGCCGACGCGGACGCCCGACAGCGGGCCGGCGCGCAGCGTGTCGAACACCTCGACCGCGGCCTGCGTCGTCGGGCCCTCCTTCTCGGGTTCGGGCTTGTCGCCGGATTTCGACCGGCCGTTGCGGGACTTGCCCGCGCGGGCGGCGTCCTCGTCGTCACCGATCCGGGAACAGACAACATAGGCCTGCCGACCCGCCGCGACCTCTTCGAGGATCCGTTCCCAGGCCCGATCGACCCAGCTCGGATGCTGCTTGCGCGGCACCACCTTCGAGATGATCGGCGAACGTCCCCTCGGCAGTTGGGTGAGAGTGGAGGTCTCCAGATCACCGAGTGTGGTCATGGCGATGGTGCGCGGAATCGGCGTCGCGGTCATCACCAGCAGGTGCGGACTGGAGCCGGCTTTCGCCTTGGCGCGCAAAGCATCCCGCTGCTCGACACCGAAGCGGTGCTGTTCGTCGACCACCACCATGCCGAGATCGAAGAACTCCACGGCGTCCTGGATCAACGCATGGGTGCCGATCACGATGCCGGCCTCGCCGGTGACCGCGTCGAGCAGCGCGGCCTTCTTCGTGCCCGCCGACATCGAACCGGTGACCAGCACGACCTTGGTGGCGCGCTCCGCGGCGCCAAGCTCGCCTGCGGTGCCGAGGTCGCCGAGCATCGCGCGCAATGACCGATAGTGCTGAGCGGCAAGCACTTCCGTCGGCGCCAGCAGCGCGCACTGCTGGCCCGCGTCGACCACCTGCAGCATCGCGTGCAGCGCGACGATCGTCTTGCCCGAACCCACCTCGCCCTGCAGCAAACGGTGCATGGGATGGGTACGCGAGAGGTCAGCGGAGATCTCCGAGATCACCTGCCGCTGCCCTTCGGTCAGTTCGAATGGCAGGCGGGTGTCGAAGACCGCGGCAATGCCGTCGGATCGTGGCGGGCACGGCCGCGCCGCGCGTCCCTCCACCTCGTGCCGACGTTCGGCGAGCACCAGCTGCAATGCCAGCGCCTCGTCGAAACGTAAACGCTCCCTTGCCTGCTCGATGTCGGTCTTGCTCTCCGGCAGATGAATCAGCCGCAGCGCTTCGGACACCTTCAGCAGCCCTCGATCCGCGCGCAGGTCGGTCGGCAACGGATCGTCGATCGGGTCCAGCTGATCGAGCACCTGCCGGACACAGGCGAGCAGATCCCAGCTCTGCACCTTAGCGGTCGCGGGATACACCGGAATGTATTCCCGTTCGAAGAAGGAGACATCCACGCCTCCAGCGCCTTTCGCGCTCTGCGCCAGACCGCGCAGGGCACCGCCGCCGCGCACCGAGGTCAGGTTCTCGACCGAGCCGTCTTCCTTCTCCGGCAGGATCAGATAATCGGGATGCGAAAGGTTCCACCGGTCCGGCCGCCACCAGTGCACGGTGCCCGACATCATCGCCCGGACTCCTTCGCGGACAAGGTAACTCACCTTGTCTCCGTTGAAGAAGGTGATCTCGATCGGACGCACCGAGCCGGTGTCGAGGACGACCTTGAGCAGCCTGCCCCTGCGGTTCTTCATCGGCCGCAGTTCGGTTTTGGTCACCCGGCCGATGACGGTGATATGCGCGCCCTCCTCGGGCTCTTCCTGCGTGAGGGGCTGGCCCTGGGTCGCATAGCGCAGCGGGTAGTGCCGCAGCAAGTCCTCGACCGTGTGCATGTCGAACGCGTCGGCCAGCGGCTCGGCCGCCTTCACGCCGAGCAGGTGGTCGAGCCGATCGCTCAATGTCGCCATGGATCTATTCCACCCCTATCTGCACCAGATCTCCTTGCTGCCCACCGGAATACACGGTGACCTCGATACCGGGGAAGCCCTCGACGATGTGCGCGGCCAGTTCGTCGGCGAGCCCGGCGGGCGCCGACCGGCCCATCAGCAGGGTGACCAGGTCACCGCCGAAACCCAGCATCCGGTCGAGCAGGGTCAGTCCCGCTGTCCGTACATCCCGATCGATCACCACCACGTCGTGACCGACCAACCCGAGCCCGTCACCGGATTCACAGGTGCCGACCATGGTGAGCGCGCGGCCGGTGGCCGCGCGCAGCGAACCCCAGCGGGTGGCCGCGGCCGCCTCGGACATCGCGAAGGCGTCGTCGACCGCGATCCGGCCACGATCGTGCACGGCCAGCGCCGCTAGTCCCTGCACCATGGATCCGCTCGGCAGCAGCAGCACGTCGCGGTGTGCGTCACGGGCCGCAACGCCGACGGCGACCAATTCGTGTGCGGGCAGCGCACCATTGGGCAGCACCAGCACCTCACGGTTGGGCAGCCGCCGGATCGCGGCGAGCAGTGCGGCGCTGGTGACCGGGCCGTCACCGCCGAGCACCACCGCGCCCGCGGCCTCGAACAGCGCGGCGGCTCCCGCTCCCGCAGCAACAGCGAGCACCCCGCGGTCCGCCGGCTCACCGCGTGCGTTCAGACCGCCGCGCGCATCGATCGCGGCGTGCCGAGCGCCATCGTCGCGAACAACCGCGCCGTCCCGAGCAACTCCACCGTCCCGAACAACTGCGCGATCCCGGGCAACTCCACGGTCCGGAACAACTCCACGGTGTCCAACGGTGTCGGCGACGAGTCCAGCGTGGGCGGCCGGTGCGACGGCATGCGCGACGCCGTCGACACCCGCGGCAATGTCGGCATGCGTATGACCGACCTGTGCGGTGATCGCGAAGCTTTCGATCCTGATGGCGCTCAAGGTGCCTGCGACCAGGCCCGCCTCGACCGCAGCGCCTGCATCCGCACAGTGCACATGCGCCGACCACGACCCACCGCCGTCACCGACCACAACGACGGAGTCCCCCAACTCGGCCAGCGCCGCACGCAAGCGGACGACCTGCCGCTCGTCGGTCTCGGTGAGCACATACATCACTTCGAAATGTGGCCCTGGCTCCGCGACGTCGGGCACGTCCACGCCGGACACCCCGCCGATTTCACCGCGAACGTACTCCGGCCTGGCAGGCGTCTCCCCCAGCGTGACCGAGACCAAACTGTCGAGCAGCACCACAAGTCCGCGCGCACCAGCATCGACCACCCCGGCCTCGCGCAACACCCCGAGCTGCGAGGGCGTGGCGCCGAGCGCCTCGGCGGCTCCATCGGCCGCCGCCACTGCCACCTCGGCAAGAGCGGGATTCGAACACGCCGCGGCGCAACCGGCCGCGCAATCCAGCACCGTGAGAATCGTGCCCTCGACCGGGACGCTGAGTCCCTCGCGCACCAGAGCGGAGGCCCGCGCCAAAGCCTCGCGCAGCGTGCGTCCCGTGAGCGGTCCGCCGTGCACCGCTTCGGCGATGCCGCGCAGCACCTGCGAGAGGATGATTCCGGAATTGCCGCGGGCCCCGAGTGTCGCCCCACGCGCCATCGCGGCGGCCACATCGTGGGCGGATACCGCGCTCCCCGGCGCGCGATACGAATGCGCGGAAACCACCGCGGCGTCGGCGGCCTGCATTGCCGCGCGCATGGTTGCCAGCATGTTGGTGCCGGTGTCGGAATCGGCGATCGGGAAAACATTGAGCGCGTTGATCTCCTCGCGGCGCCGCTCCAGGCCCGCGAGGCAGACCCGGCCCCAGCGCAGTAGCGCTGTGCCGTCCAGAGCACTCGGGCGGACGAAGGTCCGGCCATCGCTCATCGTGTCCCGCACTCCGGGCACCTTCACCTCTCTCCACCTCGTCGATACCGCGATCGGCCACCGCACTGCGTGACCCGCGTACCACCCGCACGCCAGGTTAGCGGGCGATACCGACAGCGGATTCGGGACACCGAATCACTACACTGGGCCGCGCCCGACGGTGGTTGCCGTGCGTGCTCCGGCCGCCCGGTTTGGCGGATCGGGGGCCCGGCAGCTAATCTTGCAGGGTTGCCTCGCGCGGCCGTCGCCGGTTTGCGCTGGCCGACATCAGTCGGCAAGGCATTTGACATTGTTTCCGGACATGCTGCCGCAATGCAGCAGTCCCCACATGACATGAAGGAGTTCGCGACTATGGCTGCCGTCTGCGACGTCTGCGCCAAGGGCCCCGGCTTCGGGAAGTCGGTCTCGCACTCGCACCGGCGTACCAACCGTCGCTGGAACCCGAACATCCAGACCGTTCGCGCCCAGGTTGCGCCGGGTAACACCCGCCGCATGAACGTGTGCACCTCCTGCCTCAAGGCAGGCAAGGTCGCCCGCGGCTGATTCAGCCGCACCATACCGACACACGCCCCGGCACCCTTTGGGTGATCCGGGGCGTAGTCATAGATAGGGCCGTTCGGCGACCATGGTGATCATGACCCAGTGGCAGATCGTCCCGCTCGCCGCCGAACACACCCGCAGCCTGGCCGAGTGCCACATCGCCTGCTGGCGCGAGGCCTACCAGGACCTGGTACCAGCGCACGTGCTCGCCGCCTTCGACGTCGAACGACGGACGGCACAGTGGGAACGCAATCGGATCGCATACCCGGGACATACCCACGTCGCGCTCGTCGACGACGAAGTGATCGGCTTCGTCAGCGCGGGCCCGACCCGCGACCGGCCTCCGGTGCCCGCAACCGAATTGAATGCGCTGTATGTCCGGTCCCCGTGGTACGGCACCGGCCTCGCGCACGAGCTCATTCACACGGTTCTCGACCCGCAGACACTGTGCTCGCTGTGGGTGTTCGAGGAAAACCCGCGCGCGCAGCGCTTCTACCGCAAGCACGGCTTCGAACTCGACGGCACACGCCGGGTCGAAGCGTTCACGCCCTCGTTCGAGGTTCGGATGGTGCGCTTTCCGCGCGATAGTGTGCAGTCATGACCTCCTCCACCGAGACCGAGTACGTCACCACTGTCGACGGCGTGCTGCAGATCACCATCGCCACCTCAGCCAACGGCACCTCCATGGATTTCGCGGGTATCGCCGCGGGTTCGGCCGCCTTGCGGACCCTCGGTTCCGATGTGGGTGCGGTGCTGTTGACCGGAACCGGTGCGAATTTCTGCGCCGGCGGCAATGTGCGCGGCTTCGCGGCGGCCGAGGATCGCGCTGCGCATATCCACGGTCTCGCAACGGATCTGCACGAATTCGTCCGCGCGCTCGACGAGACGGTGGTGCCGGTGGTCGCCGGGGTCCAGGGCTGGGCGGCGGGCGCCGGGATGAGCCTGGTCTGCCTCGCCGACATCGCGCTCGGTGGCCCGAGCACCAAACTGCGGCCGGCCTACCCCGGTATCGGACTGAGCCCGGACGGCGGCATGTCGTGGACGCTGCCGCGCATCGTCGGCGCGGGGCGGGCTCGCGAAATCCTGCTCACCGATGCGGTTATCGACGCCGAAACAGCCGTGCGCCTCGGCATCCTCAGTCGCGTGGTTGCCGACGACGACGTGCGTGCCGATGCACTGAACCTGGCTCGTAGTCTCTCTCGCGGACCGCGATCGACCTATGCGAGCATCAAATCACTTCTGGTGCAATCGTCTTCGGCGACGCTGAGCGAGCAGCTCGACTACGAACGCGATGCCATCACCGCGGCCGCCAACGGCCCCGCCGGGCGGGAAGGCGTCGACGCGTTCGTCGAGAAGCGCAAGCCCAATTACGTGTAGCGCCGGGCCGGGCTAGGGCGTCGAGGCCAAGACGAATTTCGCGACGGCGTCGGTGAAGGCATCATTGTCGTCACCGGCGGCCGTGTGCGCCGCACCGCCGATCTCGACCAGCTGGGCGTGTGGCACCAAATCCTGAAAAGCGGCCGCGCCCTCGGCACTGACCACATCCGACTGCATGCCCCGCACGAGCAAGACCGGGATGGTCAGTACGCGCGCGGCGGCTTCCATCTCGTCGGTCATGTCCGTTGCATCCTCGACGCGATTCTTCAGCATGTCGGGATCCCAGTGCCAGTACCAGCGACCGTCACGCTCACGCAGATTCCGCAGCAGCCCGTCGGAGTTCTTGGGCCGCGGACGGTGCGGCATGTATTCGGCGACCGCGTCGGATGCCTGCTCGACGGTGTCGAAACCGTCGCGATGCTTGCCGAGGAAGTCGATCACCCGCGCGACCCCGTCATGCTCGGGGCGGGTGACGATATCTACGAGGACGAGCGCGCTGATCGCCGCGCCACCGGGGACCGCGGTCGTCAACAGTCCGGTGATCCCACCCATGCTCGCACCCACGACTACAGCCGGGGCGCCCAACTGCTCCAGCACCGAAACAAGGTCGGCGACCATCGTTTCGCGCCGGTAATCGCTGTCGGGCGCCCACTGGCTGTCGCCGTGGCCGCGCGCGTCCAGAGTGACGACCTGCATCCCGGCGGCGGCCAGCTTCGCACCCGTCTGCTTCCACGAGTGCCTGGTCTGCCCGCCACCGTGGAGGAACAGGACGAGCGGACCGTCGGCCGGGCCGAACCGGTCGGCGGCCAGCTCGATTCCACCCGACCCGCGCAGCCGCAGCCGGACCGGATCGAGAAGATAGTTCGCATTACTCACGATCCGAGGATCGCACAGTTAATCCGAGGGGTTGATCGAGCCCCGGTGAATGGACCTCAGCAGTCCCACTTGCCCGATGCGCTCAGTGTGCGCTGGAGCAAGCACGCGACCGTGGCGTTCACCGAGGAGGAGATGGTGGAAGAACCGGTAGAGGTCATTTCCTCGCCGACGGGCGCCGCGGTGGTGTCCGCGGCCGCGGCGGGCTCGAGCGCCAACGGCGCCGAACTTGCCGCGGCAGTCCCGCCTGCCAAGGCCGCACAGAGGGCCAGGGTGGCGATGGTGCCGCGCAGTGCGCCGCGGACAGTTCTGGTCTGCATAAAAGAGCTCCTCACTTGTTTTCCTCGTCAGCGCCCGCAATCAGGGCAGGCGCCAGTCCACCGGTTCGGCGCCCAGTTCGTCGAGCAGTTCGTTCACTCGGGAAAACGGGCGGGAACCGAAGAATCCGCGAGACGCGGACAGCGGAGACGGATGCGCGGACTCGATGTAAGGCACCTCGGCCTCGGCCAGCGTCGGCTTCAGTGTCGAGGCGTCCTTGCCCCACAGAATCGCGACCAGCGGCTCGTCGCGCGCAACCAGCGCGCGGATCGCCTGCTCGGTCACCGCCTCCCAGCCCTTGCCGCGATGGGAGGCGGGCTGGCCCGGCGACACCGTCAGCACTCGGTTCAACATCAGCACACCCTGATCCGACCAGGGGCTCAGGTCACCGCAGGACGGTGTCGGGTGACCGAGGTCCTTGGTGTACTCGGAGAAGATATTGGCCAGGCTGCGCGGCACCGGCGAAACATCCGGCGCGACAGAGAAACTCAGCCCCATCGCGTGCCCGGGCGTCGGATAGGGGTCCTGGCCGACGACGAGCACGCGCACTGCGTCGAACGGACGCTGGAAGGCGCGCAGCACGTTCTCGCCCGCCGGTAGATAGCCACGCCCCGCAGCGTTCTCGGCACGCAGGAATTCGCCCATGGTGGAGATCTGTTCCTCCACCGGTCCGAGAGCCTGCGCCCAACCCGGATCCATGATTTCCGTCAATGGTTTCGCGCCCATGACCGGACAACCTATCCGGTCGCGGCGTCGGATGCCGAGTCCACCCCGCTGAAGGATTCCCAGCCTCCCGCGCCCGGCCGCGGCGCACCGTCGACGGTGACGCCGTGACCTGCCAGCACCCGCCCGATCGGCACCCAGCCGGCGGGCAGAAACCGCTCCTGCGGCCAGGTGGCGACGAAGGCGTGGTCCTCGCCGCCGGTCAGAATCCATTGCGCCGCATCGGCATCCAGCTGTCGGGCGATTTCCTCGAGCGCGGCGTCCCGCAAGGCGGCGGAGTGCAGATCGATGGCGACCCTGGACGCCTCGGCAATGTGTCCCAGATCGGCGAGCAATCCGTCCGACACATCGGTGAGCGCATTCGGCGCGGTCCTGGTGCGGTGCCCGGCAGATCCGATGACACCCGACCCGAATACCGCCGCGCCACGGGACTGCGGCGGTTCGTGGTTCGACCCGAGCACTCCGTCCTCCGGTGGCGCATCGGGTCCGCTTTCGCCCGCGTCGTGCCCACCGGCGGAGTCCGATAGCGCGTCCAGCACCGTGGCATACGGCGGCTGCGGAACCCGGTGCGCCGCAACCACATCGGCAAAGGTCTCGATGGTCGGATCGACTGCCGTGGTCAGCACCGCGAGGCCCGCCGCCGACCAGCCGAGGCGGCCCGCCACCGCGACCGTATCCCCTACCCGGGCACCGGCTCTGGTGAGGGGTGCACGACCGCGCAGATCACCGAACGCCGTCACCGACAGCACGATCTCCGGGCTGAGGACCAGATCGCCGCCCGCGATGGACCCACCGGCTCTGGCCGCCTCGGCCCACATCCCGTCGGTCAACCCGTCGATCACCTCGACCGGGGTGTCGGCCGGGCAGCCGAGCGCAACCACGAATGCGGTCGGCACCGCGCCCATGGCGACCACGTCGGCGGCGTTCTGGGCAATCGCCTTGCGGCCGATGTCGTGCGGACTCGACCAATCGAGCCGAAAATGCCGACCCTGCACCAGCATGTCGGTGGTCACCACGAACCGCCCGTCCGGCGCCGCGACCAGCGCGGCATCGTCACCTGGTCCCAGCAGCACCGCACGCGTCTGCACCCGGCCCGCGTTGATCCGCTCGATCAGCGCGAACTCCCCCAGCTCACGCACCGTCTTCGGCCCCGTGCTCTCGCTGATGACCGGTCCCTTCCCGACATGCTGCTGGCTGGAATCGCCACGACGGTACTCTTTCCAGGGCAATCGAGTACTACTGGGCCGGTGCGTAGCACCCGCGGCGGGAATTCCCGCGGCACGCCGACCGGCGCGATCCCGACTAGGAAGGACCGGTGAACATGGCGGCGAATTCGTCGAAGCCCGATTCGTCGGAGACCAATTCGTCGCAGGCCGACTCGCCGGAGACCGGACCGTCGCTGGCCGACTCCCGACACACCGAACCGGCGCAGACCGGCGAAGTGGCGCAGGCCGACTCCTCGCAGGCCAACCCGGCGCAGGCCGATTCCTCGCACCCTGACCGGTCGCAGGTCGACCCTTCGCAGTCCGAACCGTCCGAGACCAACTCGCACAGAGCCGATGCCTCGGCGGGCACACCCGAGCGGACCGCCGCCAACGTTGAAGCCGACGCAGCATCGGGCATCGAGAGCGACACGACAGCCAGCGACAAGGGCACGACCAGCGACAGCGACAGCGCATCATCCTCCAACGCTCGCCCCTACCCGCCCGCACTCATCGCCACCGCCGTCGCACTGCCAGTCGTGCTGATCGTCGCCATCCTGGTGGCCGCAGTCCTGGCCCGCAATACGCCGACCGAGCGCGAACCCCTGGTACTCGGTCCGGTCCCCGCACCCGCCGCCGACGGCACCGCGTGCACCACGCTGTTGCCCGTGCTGCCCGTCGAGCTGGGCGACTACACCAAGTCCCAACTGGTGGAGCCCGCACCGCCCGCCACCCGCGCCTGGCAGCGCAGCGACGGCGGCGACCCGATCGTGCTGCGCTGCGGCCTTGACCGTCCGCTCGAATTCAACCGCGCCTCGGCCCTGCAGATCGTGAACGGCGTCCAATGGTTCGAGGCCCGCGACCCAGCAAGCAAGGCAAGCACCTGGTTCGCCGTCGACCGCGAAACCTACATCGCATTGACCATCCCCGACGGCTCGGGCCCGACACCGCTGCAAGCAGTTTCGGACGCCATCACCGCCGGTCTCCCGGCAAAAACGATCGATCCGGGCCCGCTGCCGAATTGAGTACAGTTCCGATAACTGCCCGAGCCCCGCGGTTCTCGCGGTTGGTAGGTCCTACGACACAACCTGGTCGGATGGCATCCGCACACCCGGGGTGTAGCTGCACACCCTGTGTGTGACGGGTGTCAGGCGACAGGGGTGTGGGATCGGGCAGCGGCTATCGCAGGCCGGTACCTCGGGCCAGTGCGGTTTCGATCAGGGTGGAAACCAGCGAGGCATAGTCGATTCCGGTTGCTTCCCACATTCGGGGGTACATGGAGATCGAGGTGAAGCCGGGCATGGTGTTTATTTCGTTGATCACGGGGCCGTCCGCGGTGACGAAGAAGTCGACGCGGGCCAGGCCCTGGCAGTCCAATGCACGGAAAGCCCGAACCGCGAGTTCCCTGATGCTGTCGGAGACGTCGTCGTCGAGCTTGGCGGGGACGTCGAATTCGCAGACGTCGTCGAGGTATTTGGTGTCGAAGTCGTAGAAGTCGGGTACGTCGACGTCGACGTCGGGCATCCGGATCTCGGCGACCACGCTCGCCTCGATTCGGCCGTCCGGGAATTCCAGTACGCCGCACTCGACTTCGCGTCCGACGATGCCTGCCTCCACGATCACCTTCGGATCGTGCGTGCGTGCCGTCGCTATGGCGGCGTCCAGCTCGCTCCAGTCGGTGACCTTCGTGATGCCGATCGAGGAACCACCGCGCGCGGGTTTGACGAACACCGGCAGCCCCAGTCGCGCCCGGTCCGCATCGCTGACTGTGGCAGTGCCGGGTCGCAGCACCGCCTGAACACCGATCGGCAGGCCCTCGGCGGCGAGCAGTTTCTTGGTGAATTCCTTGTCCATGCCCGCCGCACTGGCCAACACGCCGGGCCCGACGTATGGGATGCCGGTCAGCTCGAGCATGCCCTGCAGGGTGCCGTCCTCGCCGAACGGGCCGTGCAGGATCGGGAACACCACGTCGACCGAACCCAATGCGGCGCTGGGATCGTCGAGCGCGACCAGTGCGCCGGACCGGCTCGGGTCGGCGGCCAAGGTCAGCGCGGTGCCGGTGCTGTCCACCGACGGCAGGGCGTTGCTGCCGCTGAACCCGAGGGCGGCGATATCGGAGCTGCCGAGCACCCAGCTGCCTTCGGCGGTGATGCCGATCGGCACCGCCTCGTACCGTTCCGGATCCAGGTTGCGCAGCACACTGCCGGCCGACACACACGAGACGGCGTGCTCGTTACTGCGCCCGCCGAACACCACAGCCACCCTGATCCGGTTCGTCATGCACCGAACCGTACCCGTTACCGCGGCCGCGCCCACCTTCTGCCCGGACGCCTCCGAGGTCAACGCGGCGCTCGGAACTACTCCGGCTTGATCCGTCTGCCGAGCAGGGTACCCACCGCCGCACTGACCGAAATGCCCTCGTGGCAGACCTGGTGCACGGCGTTCGTCAGCGGCATCTCGACGTCGTGCGCCACCGCGAGCGCACGAATGGATGAGCACGACTTCACACCCTCGGCGACCTGCCCATGCGTGGCTGCCTGCGCGCCCTCCATCGAACCACCCGCGCCGAGCACATGCCCGAACGACCGGTTACGTGACAGCGGCGAAGTGCACGTCGCGACCAGGTCGCCGACACCGGCAAGCCCGGCGAAAGTGACCGGTTCGGCGCCGAGTGCGACCCCGAGCCTGATGATCTCGGCGAGCCCGCGAGTGATCAGGCTGGCGATCGAATTGTCGCCCAATCCCATTCCGGACGCGATACCGCAGGCGAGCGCGATCACGTTCTTACATGCACCGCCGATCTCACAGCCGATCACATCGGTGTTGGTGTACGGACGGAAGTATCCGGTCGCGCTGGCCTGTTGCAGCGCCACCGCGCGCGCGGCGTCGGTGCAGGCGATCACGGTGGCCGCCGGCTGTCCCGCGGCGATCTCCTTGGCCAGATTCGGACCCGACAGCACCGCAATCCGGCTCGCCTCGGCCCCGGTCACCTCACCGATCACCTGGCTCATCCGCAACAGCGTGCCGGTTTCGATGCCCTTGGCCAGGCTGAGTAACGAGGCATCGTGATCGGACACCGCTGTCGCGATCGCATCGTTCCACTTCTCGAGATTTCCGCGCAGGGATTGGGACGGCACGGCAAGCACAATGATCTCCGCACCCGCGAGCGCGCGCACATGATCATCGGTAGCCGCGACGGCGGGCAGCTGCACGCCGGGCAGATAGAACGGATTGCGATGATCGGTTGCCAACGCCTCGGCCACCTCGGGTCGCCTGGCCCAGATCGTGACCTCGGTGCCCGCCTCCGCCAACACCTTCGCGAACGCGGTCCCCCATGATCCCGCGCCCAGCACCGCAGCCCTCGTCATCTGCCCAATATGCCATGGAAGGATTGGACGCATGCGTCCGCACGCCGTGCACGCCGTGATCGCGGTGAAAAGCCTCGACCGGGCCAAGAGCCGCCTGTCCGATCGGCTGCGCCCGGAGCATCGGGCGCGGCTGGTGCTCGCCATGCTCGCCGACACCGTGACCGCTGCCGCTGCCGCGGCGCAGGTCGTCTCGGTCACGGTCGTCACCCCTGACCCCGCAGTCGCCGACCTGGCGCGCACCCTCGGCGCCACCGTGCATCCCGAGCCACGCCGGGACGCGATCGATCCCGCCGATCCGGACGGCCTGAACACCGCGCTGACCGACGCCGCGAGCGCGCTGCGGCATCGGCACGGTCCGATCGATCTACTGGCCCTACAGGCAGACCTGCCCGCCTTGCGCCCGGAGGAACTGTCGGACATGCTGGCGACCGCGCCGCCGGGCGTGCGCTCGATCGTCGTCGACCACGCGGGTACCGGCACCGCGGCACTACTGGTCCGCGCCGCCACCACCGCACTCGATCCGCGCTTCGGACCCGACTCCGCCCGCCGGCACATCGCCGCGGGCGCAGTCGATCTGCGCGGCGAATGGCCGGGGCTGCGGCTGGACGTCGACACCGCCGACGATCTCGATCTCGCTGTCGATCTCGGAGCCGGGGACGCCACCCGGGCCGTCCTGTGCGACATCGGCTGGCCAGGTCACGTTCACGAGCAGGTTCGACGCGTGTGCTAGATGATCGCCACAACAGGGTGATGCTCATATCAATCACGATGTCCGGCTGCACACGGTCGGTTTTGTAGGGGATGATCGTGTGCGTGAGTGAGCGAAGCGAGCGAACCATCTATGAGCGCGCATCGCGCATGTCAGAGCCGAGCGCCAGCGAGGCGCGGGCATGAGTGATACCGAAACCGTCAAGTCGCAGCAACTGCTGCCCACGCCGCCGCCCGCCGCGACACCTCCTTCGGAGGACTCGCAGGCCGAGCGGTTGCCACGTGATCGCTACCTGAATCGCGAGCTGAGTTGGCTCGACTTCAACGCCAGGGTGCTCGCCCTTGCCGAAGACGAGTCGCTGCCGTTGCTGGAGCGGGCGAAATTCCTGGCGATCTTCGCCTCGAATCTCGACGAGTTCTATATGGTCCGCGTCGCAGGCCTCAAGCGCCGCGCCGAGACCGGACTTTCGGTCCGCTCGGCGGACGGCCGCTCGCCCTCCGAGCAATTGGAGATGATCGCCGCGCGGGCCCAGGAGATCGCCGACCGGCACGCCCGCGCCTTCCTCGACTCCGTCCTGCCCTCCCTGACCGCCGAGGGCATCGCGATCATCGGCTGGACCGACCTCGACGACGATGAGCGCCAGCGCCTCTCGAGCCACTTCCAAGAACAGGTCTTCCCCGTGCTCACCCCGCTCGCGGTGGACCCGGCGCACCCGTTCCCCTACATCAGCGGGCTGAGCCTGAACCTCGCGGTGACGGTGCGGGATTCCGCCACCGGCGGCGAACACTTCGCCAGGGTGAAGGTGCCCGACAACGTCGATCGGTTCGTCCGGGTGCGACGCAGCGACTCCGGTTCCCTCATCGCGGCATTCCTGCCGATGGAGGGGCTCATCGCGGCGCATCTGGATCTGCTGTTCCCCGGCATGAAGGTCGTCGAGCACCACGCGTTCCGCATCACCCGCAACGCCGATTTCGAGGTCGACGAGGACCGCGACGAGGATCTGCTGCAGGCGCTGGAACGCGAACTCGCGCGGCGGCGCTTCGGCTCGCCGGTGCGACTCGAGGTCTCCGACGATATGACCGAGCACATGCTCGATCTGCTGCTGCGTGAGCTCGAGGTCGACGCCGGCGATGTCATCCAGGTGCCCGGCCTGCTCGATCTGTCGTGCCTGTGGCAGGTCTACGGCGTCGACCGGCCGAACCTCAAAGACGCGCCGTATGTGCCCGCGACCCCGCCCGCCTTCGGTGAGCGCGAGACCCCGCGCAACGTGTTCGCGGCGCTGCGCGAGGGCGATGTGCTGGTGCACCACCCCTATGACTCGTTCTCCACCAGTGTGCAGCGCTTCATCGAGCAGGCCGCCGCCGATCCGCAGGTACTCGCGATCAAGCAGACCCTGTACCGCACCTCCGGTGACTCCCCGATCGTGAATGCGCTCATCGATGCCGCGGAAGCGGGCAAGCAGGTCGTCGCGCTGGTCGAGATCAAGGCCCGCTTCGACGAGCAGGCCAACATCAAATGGGCGCGGGCCCTGGAGCAGGCCGGCGTGCACGTGGTGTACGGCCTGATCGGCCTCAAGACGCACTGCAAGACGTGTCTGGTGGTGCGGCGTGAGGGTGCGACCATCCGCCGCTATTGCCATATCGGCACCGGAAATTACAATCCGAAGACCGCACGCCTGTACGAGGACGTCGGATTGCTCACCGCCGCACCGGAAATCGGCGCCGATCTGACCGACCTGTTCAATTCGCTGACCGGTTACTCGCGAAAGGCCAACTACCGCAACCTACTTGTTGCACCGCAAGGAGTACGGGCCGGAATCATCGAGCGGATCCAACGCGAAACAGAGCTGGCGCAACAAGGCATTCCGGCGCGAATTCGGTTGAAGGCCAATGCAATCGTCGACGAACAAGTGATCGATGCGCTCTACCGTGCATCACAGGCAGGCGTCCCGGTGCAGATCGTGGTGCGCGGCATCTGCGGGCTGCGCCCCGGCGTTCCCGGGATGAGTGACAATATCGAGGTTCGCTCGATTCTCGGCCGTTTCCTCGAGCATTCGCGGATCATGCACTTCCAGGCCCAGGACCAATACTGGATCGGCAGCGCCGACATGATGCACCGCAACCTCGATCGTCGCGTCGAAGTGATGGCCCAGGTGAAGGATCCACGGCTCACCGAGCAGATGGGCGCGGTGTTCGACTCCGCACTGCATCCGATGACACGGTGCTGGGTGCTGCAGGCCGATGGCAGTTGGCATGCCAGGCCCCAACGAGCAGGCGAGAACGGCGAACAAGTGAGAGACCACCAAGAGTTCCTGATGCGATTGCGGAGACCAGATCAGCCGTGAGTGATGCCACGGGATACGAGATGGACGGGGGACCGTTCTGGGATCCCCGAGTGACAGCCAACATTCATGCCGCTGGTGCAGTGTTGTGGCGAAGGGCGCCGGGTGGTTCCGGCGCCGTCGAGATCGCCGTCGTGCACCGCCCCAAGTACCAGGACTGGTCCTTGCCGAAGGGCAAACTCGACCCGGGTGAGACGCCAGTCCTCGCCGGGGTGCGCGAGGTGCGCGAGGAGACCGGGCTCGACTGCCGACTCGGCCGCTACCTCGGGCATGTCACATATCCCATTCCCGGGCATCGCAAACTCAAGCGCGTCGACTATTGGTCGGCCGAGGTGTCGGGTGGTGCATTCGCCGCCAATTCCGAGGTCGATCTACTGAAGTGGTACTCGCTCGACCGGGTAATGGAACAGCTGTCCTATCCCATGGACCGGCAGGTACTGCGCGCGTTCGCCCGGCTACCGGCGGCCACCAGCACGCTGCTGCTGGTGCGGCACGCGAAGGCGGGCAGCAGGGACCGGTTCAACGGTCCGGACGACGGGCGGCCGCTGGAGCGGGCCGGACAGGGCCAGGCACAGTCGCTGGCGCCGAATCTGCTGGCGTTCGGCGCATCCGAGGTCTATTCGGCCCCACCGGTGCGCTGTGTCCAGACGGTGGCGCCACTGGCGGAGAAACTGGGTGTGAAAATCGCCGTCGAGCCGCTGTTTTCCGAATCCGGTTATGCCGCAGCGCCCGACGCCGCCCGCGAGCGCGCACGCGAACTCGTTTCCGATCGCGCGGTGCGGGTGTTGTGTAGTCAGGGCAAGGTGATTCCCGATCTGCTGAATTGGTGGGCCGACCGGGACGGCATTACCCTGCCCTCCGCTCGCAATCGCAAGGGCAGCGCGTGGGTGCTGTCCTTCGCGGCCGGACGGCTCGTCGCCGCAGACCATCTCGACCGCTCGTTGTCGGATGCCATCGTGAAGTCCTGACACCCGCTGCGCGGTCCTGACACACCGAAACGGCCCCGGGGTTAACCCGGGGCCGTTTTCGGTGGAGCCTCGGCGTCAGCGAGCCCGACGGGCCGGAGCCTTCTTCGCCGCAGTCTTCTTGGCGGGCGCCTTCTTTGCCGCGGTGGTCTTCTTGGCCGCTGTGGTCTTCTTGGCGGCCACAACCTTCTTGGCCACAACCTTCTTTGCAAGAGCCTTCTTGGCGGCCGCAGCCTTGGCCGGAGCCTTCTTCGCGGCTGCCTTGACCGCGGTCTTGCGGGCGGTGGTCTTTGCCGGTGCCTTCTTGGCTGCCTTCTTCGCCGTGGTCTTGGCGGGCGCCTTGGTAGCGGTGGCCTTCTTTGCGGCTGCCTTCTTCGCCGCCACCTTCTTGGCGGCCGCCTTCTTCGCCGCTACCGGCGCATTCGCGCCGCGCTTGACGGCGGGGCCGCTCGCGGTCAGCTTCTGCTTACCCGCAATAACGGCCTTGAACTGAGCACCCGGACGGAATGCAGGCACCGAAGTGGGCTTCACCTTGACGGTTTCGCCGGTGCGCGGGTTCCGCGCTACGCGAGCCGCACGCTTACGCTGTTCGAACACACCGAATCCAGTGATTGTGACGCTCTGACCCTTGTGCACCGCGCGCACGATGGTGTCGACCACGTGCTCGACTGCCGCGGTGGCCGTGCGCCTGTCCGTACCCAACTTTTCGGTCAGAACGTCGATCAGTTCCGCCTTGTTCATTGAATCCTCCGCAGACTAATGGCCCGTCGTCGGACCGACTAGGTACCACGGTAAACCCACAATGGGCAAGAGTCTATGTGCCACGCCAAAATTCATGTGGTTTAGCACACGTCCAGCTACCGCCCCTAGGGGTGTACAGCTATCTACGCAGGGTGATTACGCTTGCGAAATACGTGCCGGCAGGGTGGCCGGTTTCCAAGTTGGCCTTGCCTTTTCGAACTCGTCGATGGCGTCGCTACGCCGCAGCGTGAGCCCGATGTCATCCAATCCTTCCAGCAGACGCCACCGCGTGTAGTCATCAATATCGAACGGCAACACGACGGTTCCGGCCGTCACCGTGCGCGCTTGGAGGTCTACAACCAATTCGAGACCGGGCTGTTCCTCGATCAACTTCCAGAGCATTTCGACATCGTTCTGTGACATCTGTGCGGCAAGTACACCGCCCTTGCCTGCATTGCCGCGGAAGATGTCGGCGAAGCGGGATGAGATGACTACCCGAAAGCCGTAGTCCGACAGCGCCCATACGGCGTGCTCACGTGAGGATCCGGTACCGAAATCCGGGCCTGCCACCAGCACACTGCCCCGCTTGTAGGGTTCGGTGTTCAGAATGAAGTTCGGATCCGATCGCCATGCGGCGAACAGTCCGTCTTCGAATCCGGTGCGGGTCACACGCTTCAGGTACACCGCAGGAATGATCTGATCGGTGTCGACATTGGATCGGCGCAACGGCACTCCGATCCCCTTGTGCACTGTGAAGGCTTCCATAACTGATTCTCCTGGGTCGGTAGGCGATTTGGGCGGGCAACGGGATTGATCCGAGTGCCTGCGGCGGGATTGACCCCCGCCGTGGCGGGATCTCTCCGGGGGCAGCTCAGTTCAGATCCGCCGGTGCGGAGAGGGTGCCCCTGACCGCTGTCGCGGCCGCTACGAGCGGGGAAACAAGGTGCGTACGGCCACCTTTGCCCTGCCTGCCCTCGAAGTTCCTGTTCGAGGTCGATGCGCAGCGCTGACCCGGCTCCAGCTGATCGGGATTCATTCCCAAGCACATAGAGCAACCCGCTTGCCGCCATTCGGCGCCCGCCGCCGTGAAAATCTCGCCGAGTCCTTCTTTTTCCGCCTGTGCTCGAACCCTCATCGAGCCCGGTACAACCAACATTCGCACGCCATCGGCAACGTGACGTCCCTTCAAAATGCCCGCCACCGCACGCAAATCCTCGATACGTCCGTTGGTGCACGATCCGACGAATACGGTGTCCACCGCCACATCACGAAGCGGAGTACCGGGCACCAAATCCATGTACCGCAGCGCTTTCTCCGCCGACTCACGCGCGGTCTCATCGGCAATCTGCGCGGGGTCGGGCACGGTGTCGCCCAGCGGCGCACCCTGTCCCGGGTTGGTGCCCCAGGTGACGAACGGCGTCAGCGCGCTGGCGTCGATATGCACCTCAGCGTCGAAAACCGCGCCCTCGTCGGTCTTCAGCGCCTCCCAGGCGGCCACTGCGGCATCCCAGTCGGCCCCCTGCGGCGCGTGTGGGCGACCTTTGAGGAATTCATAGGTCGTCGCGTCCGGGGCGATCATGCCCGCTCGTGCGCCCGCTTCGATGGACATGTTGCAGATCGTCATTCGCGCCTCCATCGACATGGCGCGGATTGCCTCACCGCGGTACTCGAGCACATAGCCCTGACCGCCGCCGGTGCCGATCTCGGCGATCACCGCCAAAATCAGGTCCTTGCTCGTGACACCGTCCGGCAATCGGCCGTCCACGGTGATCGCCATCGTCTTGAACGGGCGCAGCGAGAGTGTCTGGGTGGCAAGAACATGTTCGACCTCGCTGGTGCCGATACCCATCGCCAGCGCGCCGAACGCGCCGTGGGTAGAGGTGTGGCTGTCGCCGCACACCACCGTCGTACCGGGCTGCGTCAGGCCGAGCTGCGGCCCGACCACGTGCACGATGCCCTGATCGAGATCGCCCATCGGGTGCAGCCGCACACCGAATTCCGCACAATTGCGCCGCAATGTTTCGACCTGGGTGCGCGAAATCGGGTCGGCGATCGGCCGATCGATATCAATGGTCGGGACGTTGTGGTCCTCGGTGGCGATGGTCAGGTCGGGGCGGCGGACCTCGCGGCCCGCGGCGCGGAGCCCGTCGAAGGCCTGCGGACTGGTCACCTCGTGCACGAGATGCAAATCGATGTAGATCAGGTCCGGCTCACGCGAGGCCCCTTCACCCTCGCCGCGAGCGACGACGTGCTGCTCCCACACCTTCTCGGCCAGCGTCAGTGCGCGTTCGGCCATTCTCGATCACCCTTTCCGACGAGCATCCGGTCCGCGCAATCTGGGCTGAGTGCGCGAGGGCCGGCTGCACAGGTTTGTAGATAACGGCGCCAGGGGATGGAATGAGCCGTCCACGTCGATTCCTCAACATTGGCGATCTCAACATCCGAGACGCTAGTATCGTTCTATGAGACAGCATAGCGGTATCGGCGTCCTCGACAAAGCGGTGTCAGTGCTCTACGCCGTCGCGGAGCAACCCTGCGGTCTCAACGAGCTGTGCACCCGCACCGGCCTACCGCGCGCCACCGCTCACCGGCTGGCCGTCGGCCTCGAAGTGCACCGCCTGCTCGCCCGCGACAACAACGGCCTGTGGCGGCCGGGACCGGCGCTCGCAGAGCTCGCCGCCGGCGCCACCGACCCACTGAACGAGGCCGCGACGGTCGTCCTGCCGCGGTTGCGCGAGATCACCGGCGAGAGCGTCCAGATCTATTGCCGCGATGGTCACGCACGGGTCTGCGTGGCCGCCCTGGAGCCCAATGTCGGCCTGCGCGACACCGTTCCCATCGGCGCCCGACTGCCGCTCACCGCGGGATCCGCGGCCAAGGTGCTGCTCGCCTGGGCCGACCCCGAGCTACAGCGCATGATCCTGGCCGACGCAGTCTTCGGCGAGCGCGCGCTTGCCGAGGTGCGCCGCCGCGGCTGGGCACAGAGCGCCGCCGAACGCGCAAGCGGCGTGGCAAGCGTCTCCGCGCCCGTGCGCGACGCGGGGGGCGCCGTAATCGCCGCGGTGTCGGTATCGGGCCCGATCGATCGCATGGGCAGGCGACCCGGCGCGCGCTGGGCAGCAGACCTGGTCGCCGCGGCCGATGCATTACACAAGCGCCTGTAACACGTTCTAGTAATCAGTCTCTACAGTTGCCCCATGGGAGCAAACCAACGGGCACAGATCGTGATGTCCGACACCGAGATCACCGACTTCTTGGAGCGCAGCAGGATCGCGACCCTGGCCACCATCGGCCCCAAGGGCACACCGCACCTGACTGCCATGTGGTATGCGCTGATCGACGGCGAGATCTGGTTCGAGACCAAGGCGAAGTCGCAGAAAGCGGTCAACCTGCGCCGCGACCCACGGGTCACCTGCATGGTCGAGGCCGGCCAGACCTACGACACCCTGCGCGGCGTCTCGATCGAAGGCCACGCCGAGATCATCGACGACGCGGACAAGCTGTACGCGGTCGGCGTCAGCGTGTGGGAGCGCTACACCGGGCCCTACAGCGAGGACGTCCGCCCCCTCGTCGAGCAGATGCTGCATAAGCGCGTGGCAGTGCGCGTGGTGCCGGAGCGGCTGCGCAGCTGGGATCACCGCAAACTCGGCCTGCCCGCGCTGCCGCTCGGCGGCACCACCGCCAACGCCCTCGACTGATCCCCGCACCAGTGAGAGCCTGACCACACAGCTGGAATAGACCGGCGCGGCGCGACCGAAATCTGCCTGACAGAGCGGTGTAAGCGCGTTAGCGTCACAGAGTTCGACACGAATCGGCCCCGCACGTACGTCCGGAGGACGAGCGGCGCGGCCGCGACGACGAGGAGCAGGCGATGGCGGAAGCGGATAGTTCCAACGGCAGCAGTGCCGAAGAGGTGAAGCGCAAGTTCAAGGAGGCGCTGGATCGCAAGAACCAGCAGTCCGCCAAGGCGTCCGATCACCTGGACGGACGGTCCAAGGCCACATCGGCGCACGGTAACGCCAGCCACAAGCGTGAGTTCCGGCGCAAGAGCGGCTAACCGCCGACCCGAGAAGGCCCTCCAGACACCCGACTGGAGGGCCTTACTTATGCCCTGAGCAGGACGACAGGACCCGAACAGAGGCGAATCGACTCACGACAACCGACGTCCTAGGGCCGGCCGAGCAGAGGCCAGGCGCGGAGGGCAAGGTCCACAGGGCCAGCCGAGCCGGCGCTGGCAACAAGGGAGCGGAGAGATCGGCCGAAGCGGGCTCTCTCCACACGGATACAGCCGAGAAGGGCCAAGACCAGCAGCCAGCGCGGAGATCGGCCGAAGCAGGACCCTCCACGCAGCTACAGCCAAGCAGGCCAGCGCAAGCAGCCAGCCCGGCGCGGCCCAGCCCAGCCCAGCCCAGCCCAGCCCAGCCCAGCCCAGCCCAGCCCAGCCCAGCGAGGATGCCGGCCGAAGCGGGACCGTCCAAACAGCTACCGCCAGCGGAACCAAGGCCTACAACCGGCCGAGTCGAGGGCCAGCAACAAGCGAAGCGAAGGTCGAGCCGCGACGGAAGCGCGCCCAAACCCAGCAGGCCCGGCCAGGCGCAGCCCGCCGGCCGGGGGTCCCGGGGGCGCAGCCCTCCGGGCGGGGTGTGGGGGTTGCACCCCCACAAAACACGCGGAAACGCGAAAGGCCCATGCTCTCCATGAGCATGGGCCTTTCGCGCGTTGTAGCCCCGACGGGATTCGAACCCGCGCTACCGCCTTGAGAGGGCGGCGTCCTAGGCCGCTAGACGACGGGGCCAGGACTGATCTCCCACTTTCGTGGTGACCATCCGTATGATCTTTCGATCAGTGGAAGCTCGGCTAGCTTAACCGGCCGAAGCTCGGCGACCAAATCGCCGGTTGCTGTTGATCTTTCGGCCGCGAACCGAGGTCGACAACACACTCCGCTGGGGTACCAGGACTCGAACCTAGAATGGCTGAACCAGAATCAGCTGTGTTGCCAATTACACCATACCCCAATGCACCGGGCGCTCGGCCTCGTGTCTGGCTGACTCCGAGGCCGTGTTCCTGGCCGAGAAAGAGAGTACCAAACAGCGCCCGGGTAACTACAAATCGGCTGGTCAGCGGCCTGTTTTCGGCTAAACCGACTCGGTTGACACCGTTGCGGTCCACTCTTGCGCCGACCGTAAGCGCTCCAGTGTCACCTCCCGGCCGAGCAGCTCCAACGACTCGTACAGCGGCGGACTGATGTGTGAACCCGTCACCGCGACACGCACCGGCGCGAAGGCTTTGCGCGGCTTGAGCCCCAGATCATCGATGAGCGCCGTTTTCAGCGCTTCCTCGATTGCGGCCGTCGACCATTGCGCCAACGGCTCCAGCGCGGCAATAGCGGCCTGCAATACCGGAGTGGCATCCGCACCGAGATTCTTCGACCCCGCAGCCGGGTCGATCGCGAACTCTTCTACGGGTGCGAACAGGAATCGCAGCAGATCCCACGCATCGGATAACACCACGATCCTGGTCTGCACCAGTTCGGCCGCCGCCGCAAACGTCTTCTCATCGATTTCGGCGCCGATGTGGTTGTGTTCGGTCAGATACTCACGCAGTCGGTGAGCGAAATCACCATGCTCCAGCAACCGTATATGTTCAGCGTTCAGCGCGTCGGCCTTCTTCTGGTCGAAACGAGCCGGATTCGAATTTACTTTCGAAATATCGAAGGCGGCAACCATCTCTGCCATCGAGAACACATCGTGATCGTCCGCGATGCTCCAGCCGAGTAGTGCGAGGTAATTCAGCAAACCCTCCGGGATGAATCCGCGATCGCGATGGGCGAACAGATTCGACTCCGGATCACGCTTGGACAACTTCTTGTTGCCCTGCCCCATCACGAACGGCAGATGGCCGAATTCGGGGGTGAAGTCGGCCACCCCGACGCGGCGCAATGCGCGGTAAAGGGCGAGCTGACGCGGCGTCGAGGAGAGCAGGTCCTCGCCGCGCAACACATGGGTGATCTTCATCAGCGCGTCGTCGACCGGGTTGACCAGCGTATAGAGCGGGTCGCCATTACCCCGGGTGAGCGCGAAGTCCGGCACGGTGCCCGCTTTGAACGTGGTCTCGCCGCGCACGAGGTCGTGCCAGGTGAGGTCCTCGTCGGGCATCCGCAGCCGAATCACCGCCGGGCGTCCGGCGGCCCGGTAGGCCTCGATCGCCTGGGGCGTCAGATCCCTGTCGAAGTTGTCGTACCCCAGTTTCGGATCGCGGCCCGCAGCGCGGTGGCGTTCCTCGACTTCCTCAGGCGTGGAAAAGGATTCGTACGCTTCTCCCGCCTCCAGCAACTTCGCCACCACATCGAGATGCAAATCACGCCGCAGCGACTGCCGGTATGGCTCATACGGGCCGCCGACCTCCGGGCCTTCGTCCCAGGTGAGGCCGAGCCAGCGCAACGCATCAAGAATTGCGCGGTAGGACTCTTCGGAATCGCGTGCCGCATCGGTGTCTTCGATACGGAAGACGAATTTTCCGCCGGTATGGCGGGCGTACGCCCAGTTGAACAGCGCCGTCCGGATGAGGCCGACATGCGGTGTCCCGGTGGGCGACGGGCAGAAACGGACCCGTACTTCAGTCATGGCTCTCTTTCGATGAGGTTGTTTCGAGCGACCCCGCAAGCAATCGTCTGCGGGCCCTTTCGAGCGACCTACAAGTAGTCGCTGACGGACTCTTTCGAGCGACCGACATCCGGTCGCTAACGCTGTTTAGCCGCAACAGGATTCGTGAGAGTGCCGATGCCTTCGATGGTCACCGATACCTGCTGCCCGGCCTGCACCGGGCCGACGCCCTCCGGGGTCCCGGTCAGAATCACATCGCCGGGCAGCAGCGTCATTACGGTGCTGACCCACTCGATAAGCTTCGGAATGTCGTGCAGCAGAAGCGAAGTGCGGCTGCGTTGGCGAACCTCGCCCGCCAGCTCGGTCACGATCTCCAGATTCGATGGGTCCAAGGAGGTTTCGATCCATGGGCCGAGCGGGCAGAAGGTGTCGTAGCCCTTACCCCTCGTCCACTGGCCATCGTGACGCTGCTGATCACGGGCAGTGACATCGTTGGCGGCGGTGTAGCCGAGCACCACGTCCATGGCCCGCGCTGCGGGCACGTCCTTGCACGGACGCCCGATCACCACGGCCAGTTCGCCCTCATAGTCGACCTGAGAGGAACTGGGCGGCAAGATGATCGGCGCGTTCGGCCCGATAATCGAGGTATTCGGCTTGAGGAAGATCACCGGATCCTCTGGGGCAGGCCCACCCATCTCGGCCGCGTGTGCGGCGTAATTCTTGCCGATGCACACCACCTTGCTCGCCAGGATCGGCGCGAGCAAGCGCACGTCGGCCAGCGACCAACTCCGCCCGGTGAACGTCGGCGTACCGAACGGGTGCTCCGCAATCTCCTTGGCGACGGTGTCGCTTCCCTCTCCCTCGATGCTGACGAAAGCGACCCCATCGGGACTGGCAACTCGACCTAGACGCATGACCCGCAGTCTATCCACCACCTTCGACCTGCCCGAACGCGCCTGCACCGGATCTGCGGCGCCTGCGACAGCGTGTTCGCGACCCAGGAGGCTCACGACCGAGCGGCCGAACCACTCAGCGAACGGGCCTGCAGCCCAGCAGCCAAGGCTCACCCCTGCGACGCGTGCGCTTCGGGCTGCTCGAACGCGACCGGGCCACAGACGGTCGCTGGTGAGACCGGCTCCGTCGCAGGTGCGTCAGTAGCGATGCTTACGGCATTTTGCTCGCGCGGGGACCGCGACCGTGTGACCCGATCGACAGCACGAACCCGAAATCGGGTTGCCGACCGGGTGTACGGTAAGACCCGATGTTCATTTAGTGAGAACGAAGTTCCACATTATGAGATTCAGAGGTGAGGCCGATGGCTACCGTGACGCAGATCCGCGAGGTCCGACGGTGGTCCATGCTCGGCCTCGGAGTCTTCGCACAGTCCTCGAGCGCGGTCTTCATCCACGGCGTTCCGTTCCTGCTGCCCGCACTGACCGCGCGCGGCATGCCCTTGGCCACCGCAGGCCTGCTGGTGGCGATGCCCACGGTCGGGCTGGTCTGCACATTGATCGCCTGGGGCTACATCGTCGATCGCATCGGCGAGCGCAAGGTGCTGGTCGGCGGACCACTGCTGATGCTCGCGGCGGGAACCGCCGCCGCAACAGCGTCGAACTACGTCGTCTTCGGTATCCTCTTGTTCCTGGGCGGCATCGGCGCCGCAAGCACCAACGGCGCCAGCGGCCGCGTTATTGTCGGCTGGTTTCCGCCGCATCGGCGTGGTCTGGCGATGGGGATTCGGCAGACCGCACAGCCGTTGGGTGTCGGTGTCGGCGCGCTGGCGATCCCCGCCGTCGCTGCGGCACACGGGATTTCGGTCGCCATCTTGGTTCCGACCGTCATGGCGGGCGCCGCCGCCATCGGCTGCCTGATCTGGATCATCGACCCACCCCGCCCCGAGGGCAGAGCAGCCGATCGGGCCAATCCCTATCGTGGTGATTCCACCCTGTGGCGCATCCACGCGGTATCCGTGCTGTTGTGTGTACCGCAGGGCACGGTGTGGACTTTCGCGTTGCTGTGGCTGCACCGCGATGTCGGCTGGTCGTTGACGACCGCGGGCGCGTTGGTCACCGCAACCCAAATCCTGGGCGCCTTCGGCAGAATCGGCGCCGGTCACTGGTCGGATCGAGTCGGCAGCCGACTGGGTCCGTTGCGCACCGTCGCCATCGCCGCCGTGCTCGCCATGACCGGCCTGGCTCTGACCGCATGGACACATTCCTGGTGGGCAGCCATCCCCCTGTTGATCGCGGCATCGGTAATCACAGTCGCCGACAACGGACTTGCCTTCACCGCCGTCGCCGAAATCGCAGGCCCCTACTGGAGCGGCCGCGGCCTGGGCATCCAGAACACCGGCCAAAACCTCGCCATGGCCGCCATCCCACCCGCCTTCGGCGCCCTCATCACCGCAACCGGCTTCCCCACCGCCTACCTGGCCGCAGCAGTCCTGGCAGCAGCCGCCATCCCACTGGTCCCCACTAACCACCGAACCGAACAACAGTCCCGAAACCCCTGAGGGACCACCACTTTCACCACCTGCACAACCAAATCACTGGAACAAAGCCAGCAGTCCTCACACCGGAAACCACACCCAGCCTGCTCAGATCGACGTGAGAGAAATGGTGGCTCACACCGCCTCAGACAGCCGCCATTTCACTACCCTCGATACCGAAAGTGTATGGAACGCAACCACAACCAGCCCGCACGCCGGAAGCCATGTGCCTGCCTGCCCAGGCTGCGGAAGAGAAAGCCAGGTACGGCACACGACGCACCCAGCACTGCCCAGAACACCGCTGGAAGCTGACCTCACGTTCCCAACCTGGGGCACGCCACCCAAGCTCCGCTTACCAGTTGGCGGCGCTGCACTAAGAGAAGCGAGCTCGGTTTTCGAACCCCAGAGCACGCTGTCCAGTTCCGGGTGCCCTTCAAGGGTCCACCCGGGCAGTGCTGGGCACGTCGAGTGGGTACCCGACTTCCGCTTCCACAACTCGACCAGGCAGGCACTGCCCAGTTTCGGGTGCCCTCCACGGACCCCCGGGCAATGCTGGGCACGTCGAGTGGGGTTCCCCGCCTTCCTCTTCCGCAACTCGAGCAGACAGGCACACGGCTTCCAGCGTAAAGACCGGCGGTGGCGGCGTTCACAAACCCTTCGAACCCCGGAGCGCGCTGCCCAGTTCCGTTGCCCTCCAAGGGTTTACCCGGGCAATGCGGGGCAAGTCATGTGGGCACCCGGCTTTCTTTTCCGCAACTCGCGCAAGCAGGCCCACAGCTTTCAGCGTGAAGATCGTCGCCGAACCTTCACACCACCGGCCATCGTTGGGTTCCACATCTCCAACCCGCCGCGGGGTGGCACATGGCTGCGGGAAACACCGAGACCTCCGCCGTGGTGTACCACTCGGCGACGACGCACCCACGAATGGCGCATGGACGTGGCAAGCACCAAGAGACGCACCACCAAGTGCCGCTCAGTACGACACACCTACGGGCACAGGGCTGCAGCAGATGGCAGGGCGGGCCAACGTCGTGTACCACCTCAGCGGCGACACGCTCACGAGCGGCACATGACTACGGCACACCGGCAAGCCCACCGTGCACCAATCGGCGGAGACGCACCCCGAACGGGACGTGGGTGCGGCGAATGTGGAGAGGACTCCCTGCCGCGTGCCGCTCGGCGGAAAGTGGAGGGAGACACGCAGCCCCCGCGCCTGGTTTCGGCGCGGGGGGTGGGAGGTTGGTCAGACTGCGGCGGCGATTCGGTCGCCGACCTCGGTGGTGGAGGCGGTGCCGGTGCGGGATGCGAGGTCCTTGGCTACTGCGGACTCGATCCGGGTGGCTGCTTCGGTATTGCCGAGGTGGTTGAGCAGTAGGGAGACCGACAGGATGGCGGCAGTGGGGTCGGCTTTGGACTGGCCGGCGATGTCGGGGGCGCTGCCGTGTACGGGCTCGAACATGCTCGGGTTGGTGCCGGAGGCGTCGATGTTGCCGCTGGCTGCCAGGCCGATGCCACCGCTCACCGCGGCCGCGAGGTCGGTGATGATGTCGCCGAACAGGTTGTCGGTGACGATCACGTCGAAGCGGCCCGGGTCGTTGACCATGTGGATGGTCGCGGCATCGATGTGCTGATAGGCGATCTGCACGTCGGGGAACTCGGTGGCGACCTCGTCGACGGTGCGCTGCCACAGCGAACCGGCGAAGGTCAGCACGTTGGTCTTGTGCACCAGGGTGAGGTGCTTGCGGCGGGCCTGTGCCTTGGCGAAGGCGTAGCGCACGACGCGTTCGATGCCGAAGCGGGTGTTGGTGCTGACCTCGGTGGCGACCTCATGCGGGGTCCGCACCCGAATCGCGCCGCCGGTGCCGGTGTACGGCCCTTCGGTGCCTTCACGCACGACGACGAAATCGATGTCGGGATTGCCGGACAGCGGGCTGGTCACCCCGGGATACAGCTTCGACGGCCGCAGGTTCACGTGGTGGTCCAGCGCGAACCGGGTGTGCAGCAGCAGCCCGCGCTCGAGCACACCGCTGGGCACCGACGGATCGCCGATCGCACCGAGCAGGATCGCGTCGTGCTGCTTGAGCTCCGGCAGCACCGAATCCGGGAGGATCTCACCGGTCGCGTGGTAGCGCTTGGCACCGAGGTCGTACTCGGTCTTCGCGACGCCGGGCACCACCACGTCGAGCACCTTCAGTGCCTCGGCGATGACCTCGGGACCGATTCCGTCACCGGGGATGACAGCAAGCTTCATGACAACAATGCTCCGTTCAGTATTGCCGGTCACCGGCGTCGCCGGGTTCACGGCGAGCTGTACGCGCCCGCCCTGATATTCGGATGCCTTCGCGAACCCGGGCCGACGCCATGCGTCCGCACGTATCCCATCGAGCGAACAGCAGCAGCATCACCGTACTTGGTGCATCACGACGGTCCGTCGTCGGGCGCGGTCATGCTGCGGGTCGGTCGGCCAAAGCGCCATGATGACGAGACGTATCCGATGCCGGCTCGCATCCGCCACGGGCCACAGCTCATGGCTCCGTAGACGTCACCACCTCACGACCCCGCGAGGCTGCCACCGGTTCCGCACGCCATGAGCCACCCCGCAGCTCCGTAGACATAGCCCACCCCACGATCCGGCGAGGGGCTGCTACCAGCTCCGCACTCACGGGCCATCGCTGACGGTGCATAGCCGCAAACCACCGACAACCCCGGCGAAGCTGCCACCAACTGCGCACCACGGACCACCGCCCACGGATGCCGTAGCCGGCAACCGCCCCAACAACCCAACTAAGCCGCCACCAACTGCGCACCGACCACGGCCGTCGCTGCACGGTTTGTGCCCGCGCTGCGTTGCTCCAGGCAGTCACCGCTCGGTGGGCCCGTTCATACGTTGCGCGCCGTCACCATTGGTGACGGCGCGCATCGGGGTTCTCGACAGGGCCGGGACAACTACGATCGCTCGCGCCTCGGCCGATCGATCAGAACAGGTCGACCTGGACGACCTTGCCTGCGCCGACGGACTCGGCGATGGCGGTCTGGACGTCGGGGGTGACGTCACGGTTGACGCGCAGCACGACGGTGGCGCCTTCCTTGTCGACATCCTGGCTCAGCTGCGCGGCAAGGATGTCGATCCCCGCCTCGCCGAGCTTGGTGCCGATCTTGCCCAGCGCGCCCGGCCTGTCCTCGTAGTTCAGGACGGCCAGGTTCAGGCCCTCGGCGCGCATGTCGTAGTTGCGGCCGTTGATGTTGACGATCTTCTGGACCAGCTGCGGCTCGGTCAGGGTGCCCGCCACGTTCAGCGTGCTGCCGTCGCCGAATACCGCGCGCAGATCGACGACGCTGCGGTGGCTCGGGCTCTCCGACGCGGTGGTCACCTGGGCGCTGATGCCGCGATCCTTGGCGAGCGCGGGTGCGTTCACGAAGGTGACCTGGTCTTCGACCAGTGCCGAGAAGACGCCGCGCAGCGCGGAAAGCTCCAGCACCGCAACATCTTCGGAGGCCAGCTCGCCGCGCACCTGAACCTCGAGACTGACCGGCAGCTCGTTGGACAGTGCACCGAGCAGCGCGCCCTGCTTGCGGACGATATCCAGCCACGGTGCAACCGAATCGCCGACCGAGCCGCCGGTGACGTTCACGGCGCCCGGCACGAATTCACCGGCCAGCGCGAGCAGCACGGACTTGGCGACATCGGTGCCCGCGCGGTCCTGCGCCTCGGAGGTGGAGGCGCCGAGGTGCGGGGTCACCACGACCTGCGGCAGCTCGAACAGCGGGCTGTCGGTGCACGGCTCGGTCTCGAACACGTCGAGGCCGGCGGCCCGCACGTGCCCGGACTTGATGGCATCGGCGAGCGCCTGCTCGTCGACGAGTCCACCGCGGGCCGCGTTGACGATGATCACACCCGGCTTGGTCTTGGCGATGGCTTCCTTGCCGATGATGCCCTTGGTCTCGGGGGTCTTCGGCAGGTGCACGGAGATCAGGTCGGCGCGCTCGAGCAGTTCGTCCAGGCTCAGCAGCTCGATGCCGAGCTGTGCGGCGCGGGCGGGCGACACGTAGGGGTCGTAGGCGATGATCTTGGTTTCGAAGGCGGCAAGGCGCGCGGCGAACAGCTGGCCGATGCGGCCGAGGCCGACGACGCCGACGGTCTTGTCGAAGATCTCGACACCGTTGAACTTGCTGCGCTGCCAGGTGCGCTCGCGCAAGGTCGCGTCGGCAGCCGGGATCTGGCGAGCGGCGGCGAGCAGCAGCGTGACGGCGTGCTCGGCGGCGGTGTGGATGTTGGAGGTCGGCGCGTTGACGACCATGACGCCGCGCTCGGTGGCGGCGGGGACCTCGACATTGTCGAGGCCGACGCCTGCGCGCGCGACGATCTTCAGGTTCTTGCCCGCCTCGAGCACCTCGGCGTCGACCGTGGTCGCGGAGCGCACGAGCAGTGCGTCGGCCTCGGGGACCGCGGCGAGCAGCGCCGGGCGATCGGGTCCGTCGACCCACCGCACCTCGACACCGTCACCAAGCGCATCGACGGTCGACTGGGCGAGCTTGTCGGCGATCAGAACAACAGGACGGCCTGCTTGGCTCACGGTGGAGTACTCCTGGGGAGAAAGGGGGCGGCAATTACCGCCGTTCAGCTTAGTGGGCGCGGGTTCGCGGCTTTTTACCCCCCGGCAGGCGGCCGCCGTCAGTGCGATCGATGAGCCTGCACAGCGGCATGTCCGCGCTCGACTCGACCCGGAAATACAGCAGGCCCCCGGCGCCGATGGGCGCAAGGGGCCTGCTGGAAGTCGGGTCAATCGACCGTCATACTTACTCAGCCGCCGAAAGAACCGGTCCACAGGGTGCTGAGGATGCCGTGCAGAGCCGCACTGCCAGTGCTCAGAAGACCGTTCAGGGCGGCACTACCGGTGTCGATGATAACGGGGATCATTTCTTACCTCTCGTCGAACGAAATCCAGTCTGACTGGCTAACACAATGCACATCGGGGCTCCCTTAAATCCGGTTACGGAATTCTGCAATAATGTGACCCAGGTTACATTTTGATCTCAATCGTGAGCTGGACAACCGTCCATAAACATCCTGAGCAGCCCCTATGCCGATGTACCAGGTCAACGCTGGTTTTCAATGTCCATAATTAGCCTGGCAAAGGATCTATGTTGCGAATACCTAAGGGGAACTTGGCAATTGCCTGAGAATGCCACTGTTCACGTCCGATGGAAACTCGGACGAACACGCCGATTACACACGCCGGACGACATGCAGCGTGAAATATCCAGCGCGAGTCGACAAGTCGGCCGCAGCACCGCCGAGCACCCGACCCAACCGGTCGAGCACTCGGCAGGCGCTTCGAACCGGTCAGAGCGAAAATAGGCCGCACAGCGCAATCACCGGCACATAGCATCGGCGGATGTCTCTGCGCGCGATCCCCGACTCCATGGACCCGACGGTCGTCGGATCCATCGACGCCGAGCTCGATCGGGTCGAGCAGGAGAATCGGGTCACGGTGCGGTTGGCGATCGAGAGCGGCAGCCGGGCATGGGGTTTCCCCTCCCCCGATTCGGACTACGACTGCCGGTTCGTCTACGTGGCGAACCTCGACACCTACCTGTCGCCGTGGCGGACCAGGGACGTAATCGAGACTCCGCTGGCCGGTCTGCTGGATGTGAACGGCTGGGATCTGGCCAAGGCATTGCGACTGTTGGTGAAGGGCAATGCCGTGTTGATCGAGTGGTTGATGTCGCCGATCGCGTACCGCGGCGACGCCCGCTTCCGTGATGAGCTGCGCGCCTTGGCAACCGAGGTCGCCGATCGCAACCAGGTGGCCCGCCACTACCTACACCTGGGCAGCAGGCAATGGTCGCTGTTCGACAAGCACCGGTCGTTGAAGAAGGTGTTCTATTCGCTCCGCCCGGCGATAGCGCTGCGCTGGTTGCGGGAGCATCCCGACGCTGCCGTTGCGCCCATGCATCTGCCGACACTACTGGAGCAGTGCGATCTGCCCGCGGATCTCATCGCGACCGTCGCCGAGCTCACCGAGCTCGAGTCACGCACCCGCGAAATGGGCAGTGGCACCGTTCCCGCGCCGATCGCCGACTTCATCGCCGCCGAATTCGACCGCGCCGCAGCCGCTTTCCCGAAGACCCCGGACCGCGACCTGGCGCGCGTACACGCGGTGACCGCGGACTTCTTCCAGAAGGAAGTCGTTGCGGTCACACCACCCGAGGTAACGCCGGTCTCCTGAAGGTCGCAGATTCCGATGCCATCCAGTTCGGCGAGTGCGAGCGGGACCGGTTGCGGTAGCGCGGACCGGGGCGGCTGTGGCATGGGATGCCGGGGGCGACTGGAGCTCCGCCGCCGGAGCAGGTCGGCGCGCCTCGGTTAGTTGTGCGCAGCGCACGCTGCGGTATGTGTGTGGGTGGGTCGGAGCTGGTCCCGGAACTGGCCGGTCGCGTCAGGACCAACGAGAGACGTCGTGCCGCAGGATGGTCCGACCACCACCGTCGCCGCACGGACTGTCGACGAACGTTCCTTAATGACGCGGGGTTTACAGGTTGCACGACCGGCGCCGAAATCGCGTCGACGACATCGGCGTCCAAGTCACGCCTGCAGCATCGGCATCGAAGCCACGCCTGCAGCATCGGCGTCCAAGCCACGTCGCCAACATCCGCGTCCGAGTCGAGCAGTGCGGCACTACGATTCGGCGGTCGCCGCAGCGTAGGCCTGAGCGAGTCGTTCCGTCGCCCGCGGCCCGCTCGGATCGGGCCGCGGGATACCGAGATGTGATTCGCGCAGTTCGTCCATGAACTCGCTCCAGAGCTGCGGGCCACCCTCCTCGAGCAGTTCGGCGCGTACTCGGAGGCGTTTCGTCGTCGGCCGGTGCCGCAGCCCCCACGCACCGAGGTGGGCCATGATCGGCACCAGCTGGATGGCAGGTTCGGTCAGCCGGTACTCGGCTTTCTGGCCGGGGCGGGTGTCTTCGCGGCTGAGCAGTCCGGCCGCAACGAGGCGCTTGAGCCGGTCGGACAGGATGTTCGACGCGATGCCCTCCTCGGATCCGGCCAGCAACTCGCGGAAGTATCGCCGGTTGCCGAACATCACGTCGCGCAGCACCAGCAGCGTCCACCGGTCGCCGATCACCTCGATGGTCGCGTTGATCGGGCAACCCGAGCGTCCGTCGTCGCGCATGTGGTGCTCCCTTCTCATGCCGATAAAGAATCTCGATACTTCTGATTGCAATATACAACCAGTTGTGCTTACAGTACTCCACAAGCGATTGCAAAATGCAATCACCTGACGGAGGAGTCATCATGCCGAAGCTGCGCGTACACAACCTCGCGATCTCCCTGGACGGATATGTCGCAGGACCGAACCAAGGTCACGACAACCCCCTCGGCGAAGGCGGCATGCGGCTGCACGATTGGGCGTTCGCCACGAAATACGGTCGCTCGATGGGCGGCGAGGACGCCGACGGCGACACCGGCATCGACAACGACTTCGTCGTGGCCGGCGACGTCGGAATCGGCGCAACCATCATGGGCCGCAACATGTTCGGACCGATCCGCGGACCATGGACAGACCACGAATGGACCGGCTGGTGGGGCGACAACCCGCCCTACCACCACGACACTTTCGTGATGACCCACCACCAGCGGCCTTCGGTCTCGATGGCGGGCGGCACCACGTTCCACTTCGTGAACGAGACCCCGGAGGAAGTGTTGCGCCAGGCGCTCAAAGCTGCCGATGGCGCGGATGTGCGGTTGGCGGGCGGCGCATCGGCCGTCCGGCAGTTCCTGCTTGCCGGCTTGGTGGACGAGTTGCACCTGGCCGTCGTCCCGATCCTGCTGGGCGCGGGCGAACGACTCTACGACGAGCTCGGGACACTGCCCGGATACGAATGCACGTCAATCGTGAGCTCCCCCACCGTCACCCACGTCCAGTTCGCCAAAATCTCCTGAGCCGATCCGCCCCCGGATATGGCAAGAGGCCCGCACCCCCTGCCGGGTGCGAGCCTCTCAGAAGTCACGCTTGATCAGATAGCGCGGACGTCCTGGGCCTGCGGACCCTTCTGGCCCTGGCCGATCTCGAACTCCACGCGCTGGCCCTCTTCGAGGGACCGGAAACCCGAGCCGCTGACGGCCGAGTAATGCACGAAGACGTCAGGGCCGCCTCCGTCTTGGGCGATAAAGCCGAAGCCCTTTTCGCTGTTGAACCACTTCACACTGCCTTGAGCCATGTTCTTTACTTCTTACTTCCTGTAGGCGAGCCGGGCAGATCACTTTGATAAGCCCGATCTCGACGTCAACAATGCCATCATCCGACGAATTCCTCCACATCTGACACCTCCCACTGTGAGTAAACCGACGTTCCCTGGGCGCTGTGGTAGCGAACCCGAGTCCGATGCGCATCTCACGGAAACGGCTCTGACGGCGGGCGGAGGCAACAAACGGGCTAGTTCGAGACCGGTCCGAGATCGCAATGTTGCGGTCGCACAACGATTACCGCGTCGGACGTGGGCGCGCCGTGTGCGGCAGGCGCCGGCTGCGCGGCGCCACGAAAGTGTGCTCGCCGCGGCCACCGAACCCATGAGATTCGCGGCGGATCACGATGCGTCGCCCTCCCCCTGCTCCGCGTCGAGAACGGCGGCGGCAACGCCGTCCAATATGAGTTCGAGGCCGAAGGTGAAATCGTGATCGTCGCTTCCCTCGACGACAGGCGGCGGTTGGAAAATATTGGATCCGAAGAGCTGTGCGGCATCCGGGTATCGGTCGGGATCGACAAGACGAGCCAGGTCACGGCCATAATTCTGTTCGACCCGCGCCTGGTCGAGACCGGCAGCTCGGCTGCCATGTTCGAGTTGGTGCGCCAGCACAAAACCCTGCCGGACATAGCCGCTGACGACCATGATGACACCGACCTTGGCGGCCCAGTCCAACCTTGTGGCGCGTAACGCGCGCAGGCCGGCGTCCATCCAGTCGATCGCGTTGGGCCCACGCGGCGGGCCACTGATCGGCAACTGGGTCAACCAAGGGTGGCGGCGGAAGACTTCGAGCTGCGCGAGTGCCCAGCGCCGCAGATCCGCGCGCCATTCCCCTTGCGAGACGGCGAGTTCCGTCGCCGGGCCGAAGCCGAGGTCTGCCATCAAATCGTTCAGTTCGTCTTTGGAGCCGATGTGGCGGTACAGCGACATCGGCGTAACACCCAGTGCCGCAGCGATCTTCGGCAGTGTCGCGCCCTGGAGTCCGGCGCGGTCGGCGAGTGTGACCGCCGTGCCGACAACTCGGTCCACGTCCAGTTCCGCGGGCCGGCCGAGCCGCGGCCCGATCGGCAGCCGCCACATGCGCACGAGCTGGTCGGGCAGCTTCTCCCCGGACATCGCCGTGAACCTCCATTTCCACTGGTCAAGGCATCGCCAAACTTTAACATGCGACTTATAGTATAAGTCATATACTATCTACGGATCTGGTCTATCGACGATGTCGGCGGCCGATCCGGGACTCCTCGAAAGCGAGAGCACATGGACATCAACGCAATACGGCGCACTACCGGAATAGCCGGTCTCGTCGCGGCCGTTCTGACCCTGATCGAACTGCCGCTGTACTTCGTCTACGACGGTGCGCCGCCCGACTCGAATGTCTTGACCCGCAGCATGTTCGGGCTCACGGGGCTTACCCTGCTCGTCGCCTTCATGTCGGGTCTGGGCTACCTGCTGAAGCAGACCGACTACGCATGGGTCGGTTCCGTCGCCGCCACTGCGGGACTGATGTGGCTGACGGTCGCCTTCGTCTCGATGGGCCTGGAGGTCGGTGCTGTGATCGAAGCGCCGGAACCGATCGATCCGACCATCACGGTCAGCGGCACCTACATCTTGTACGGCACGATCTCCCGGCTGCTCGAGACGTTGTTCTTCGTGACCTTCGGCTTCGCGATACTGCGGACCGCGCTGGGCCGGCTGGTCGGCGTTGGTACTTGCCCTGATCAACATCGCGTTCGTCCCGTCGCTGTTCTTCGGGAACACACCGGCCGATTTCTATGCGGCGAACGGCTGGGGCACGACGGCCTCCGTCGGCGGCCTCACCATGCTGTGGATTCTGGCGGTCGGGTGCACACTGACGACAACACCTCAGCAGGCACCGGTAACCAGCTAGCCGGCAAACTCGGTCAGGGACAGCACATTTCCGTCCGGGTCGGCGAACCAGGCAACCTTGTCACCACTCGGCGAAGCCCACACCCCGACGACGTCCTGAGGCATCCCCTGGTAGCGGAGGAACACCACCCCGTGTTCGGTCAGATCGGCGACGGCTCGGCCGATGTCGGGCACAACCCAGCCGAGCACAGTGAACGGTTGCGGAGCAAGCTCGTTCACCAGGGTGATGCGGACCGTCGTGCCCGCACCGCGCGCGACCACCGCATACAACGTCGCCTCCACGATCGTCAGACCGAGGACCTCCGCAAAGAACTTGCCGGACCGAGTCAGGTCCGACGACGGCACAAAAGCGACAACTTCGGCATCCGCAAGGGGGCCCATAGGCGGAGGCTACCCGCCCGAACCGACCCGAACGGATATTTTCGTCCGGTGTCACCGCCGATCGCCAGTTGCGGGCGCACGACCGGCACCGCCTGCACTGCCGACTACAAATACCGCACCTGGCGCGCCTTCGATTCCTCGTACGCCGCTCGGCCGGAGAGGTGCTCCGGCACACCGACCTCCCACCAGGCTCCGGCTTCGGTCCATGCGCACGGCTCGGTGCGCACCACCAGCACGGTCGGGCGCGACTCGTCGCGGGCGGCGGTGCGGGCCTCGGCGTAGGCGTCGCGGACCTCGTCCAGGTCGGTGGCCGTGAATACGGCGCAGCCCAGGGCGCGCGCGTGGGCGGCGAAGTCGACTCGTGGTGGTTCGGCGTGGTTGGTGCGGCAGTTGGCGTAGAAGTTGTTGAACGGTTCGCCGCCCTGGCCTTCCTGCAGCCGGGCGATCACCGCGTAGCCGTCGTTGTCGCAAACGATGGCGACCAGCGGGTGGCCGGCGAAGGCCGCCGAGAACAGCTCGGAGTTCAGCATGAGATAGGAACCATCGCCGAGCATGGTGGTGACCAGGCCGTCGTGTGCCATTGCCGCGCCCCAGGCGCCTGCGATCTCGTATCCCATACAGGAGAAGCCGTATTCGACATCCATGGTCGGTGCGCCGCCGGTGGCGCGCCAGCCGCCGACGAGTTCGCCGGGCAGGCCGCCGGAGGCGGTCATGACGTAGTCGTCCGGCCCACTCAGCTCGTTGACGACGCCGACCACCTGGGCGTAGGTGGGCAGGCCGGTGGTCGGGGCGCGCAACGTGTCGATGTGGGCGTCCCATTCGGTGCGCACCGCGGCCGCTCGTGCCGTCCAGTCGGCATCGACTCGCCACTCGGCGTCGGCGTCACCTGAGCGTCGAATCTCGTGCTGCCCGAGCGTATTCGGGTCGAGCTGCACAGCGAGATCCCGGAGCGCCGCAGCGGCATCACCCACGACCGCGAGCGCGCCGTGTTTGACAGCGTCGAAGCGGGCCGCGTTGATCGTGATCAGAGTGGCGTCGGGGGCGAACACCGTCCAGGACGCCGTCGTGAAGTCCTGTAGCCGGGTGCCCACCGCGAGCACCAGGTCGGCCGCGCCGGCCATCGTGTTGGCCGAAGCCGAGCCGGTGACGCCGAGCGGTCCGGCATACAGGGGGTGCTGATGCGGGATCAAGGTGCGGCCCGCCGTCGTCTCGACGATCGGGATCCCGTGCCGCTCAGCGAGTTCCACCGCTTCTGCGGCCGCTCCGGAGTAGCGAACTCCGCCGCCGAGCACCAGCAGCGGCCGCGACGACGCCCGCAGCACCGCAGCGGCATCGGCCAGGGATCGCTGATCCGCGCGGGACCGGACCACGCGATGCACGACCGGTTCGAAGAACGACTCCGGAAAGTCGTAGATCTCGGCCTGGACGTCTTGCGGCAGCGCCAGTGTCACCGGCCCGGCATCAGCCGCGTCGGTGAGGACCCGCGCCACCTGGGGCAGCGTTGCGAGCAACTGCTCGGGCCGGGTGATTCGATCGAAATAGCGGCTCACGGCCCGAAAGGCGTCGTTCACCGTGAGCGTCCCGTCGCCGAAATGCTCCACCTGCTGCAGCACCGGATCCGGCGCGCGTGTGGTGAACGTGTCACCGGGAAGCAGCAGCAGCGGAAGCCGATTCGCATGCGCAACACCGGCCGCCGTCACCATGTTCAGTGCGCCCGGCCCGATGGAGGAGGTCGCAACCCCGACCTGCCGCCGATGGGTCGCCTTGGCCAGTCCTACCGCCGCCAACGCCATCCCCTCCTCGGTGTGTCCACGCCAGACCGGCATCTCGTCGCGGCGCTCTTGCAGCGCGGTACCGAGGCCGAGCACGTTGCCATGCCCGAATATCGCGAACACTGCTGGAAACAAGGGCACTTCATGCCCGTCGATGGTCTCCGACCGCTGGGCGATCAGCCACGCCACCAACGCTTGGGCCGCGGTCAGCTTCATGCGCTCCGTCCTTCGAGGTCGGCCGCCACGCAACGCGGATAGCCACGGCCATTGCCAGGGGATTTATCAGAAGATCGCGCGGCCTCATGGCTCCGCGATACTTGCGCCACAACTAGTTTCATGAGCGGAGCCCTTCGTGAGCGGTGACCGTGCGGCGGGGTCGATGGGACGAACCGCACACATGAATCGCCAACATTGCCTCGCACCTGTCGGCCGGAGGGCCGGTGAGCGCCCCAGCAATGGGCGGATTCATCGGCACCGGCCTTCGTGGTCGGTGACCGGACAGCGGGGGTCGGTCGGCTGTCCCGCCCAGCTGTCGCGCACCCAGGTGTGCGCCGGGTCGTCGCAGAAGGCCATCGAGCGTTCGGGGGCCGGCCCTGCCAGCACGTTGAGGTAGTACATCGGATAGCCGGGGGCGGCGATGCACGGTCCGTGGTAGCCGCGTGGCACCAGGAAGACGTCGCCATCGCGGACTACTACGTTCTCCTCCAGCGCGCCGTCGGCTGTGTAGGTCCGATGCATGCCGAAACCCGCGCCGGACGTAGTGATCCCGTCGTGCCCCGCGATGCGGAAGTAGTAGATCTCCTCATTGACCACTTCGCATTCGCTCGCCTCGTCGTGCTTGTGCGGCGGGTACGAGGACCAGTTGCCGTCCGGGGTGATCAGCTCGCATGCGTTGAGTTTGTCGGCGTGATCCCATACCCCGGGTACGCCGAAGCTCGTGACCTGCCGAGTCGCAGGCCCCGCACCACGCACCTCGACCGGAACCTGCTCCGCCGGACCATATCTCGGCGCCAACCGATTCCCGCACCGCGCCATCGGCAGCGCAACCTCGACGCCATCCACCGTCGACAGCTCGACCTCGGCATCACGTGGCACATAGGCGAAGTCGGTCACCCGCGTGAACACCGAATCCCGGCCGTTCAAGACAAATTCCAGACCGTCCACCCGCACCGTGCACGACCCCGCCAACGGCAAAACGAACGCCTCGTACTCCCCCGTGTGCACCGCACGCGCCTCCCCCGCCCCCAACCGCAGGACCCGCAGCCCGGCGTAAGTCCATCCCGCCGCTTCCACGTTGAGCAACACCGGATCCACCCCGTCGCTCAACGTCCCGGCTCGCCGATGCAGATTCATCGCACCTCCCGCCCGGCCCGCCACTGCCACCGAGCCTCTTTGCCGAGTGGCACCTGATGGACAGCCCCACACGACCGTTGCCGCAGCCATGGAACGTCCCCCGCTGAAATCGCCGGGCTCGAGTGACGCGGCGTTGGCGTTTCGCCCCCAGGCGTGATCATCGGACCTCCTTCAGGACCTGGACCGCTGTTTCTCCTGACGTCGTGACCTCGCCGCCCGGCGAAGGGTGGTGCGGCCACCTGACAACCCCGCACACTCGTACCCGGTGCCACCTCGATGACCGAATCGTCGCCGAGCCGGCCGCCCCATTCGGACAGACTCATCACCAGGTCGCCGCACGTACCGCGACCAAGGGCGACGAGGGAGGCATTCATCGCGCCTCTTTCAGGATCTGGGCGGCCGCATCCACTGCGGCTGCGACGTCACCGTCCGGTGGATAGAGCAGCGTGCGGCCGACAACAAGGCCGCGGACCACATCGTGGCCGAGTGCGCCACCCCAGGAGGCGAGATCGGCGGCCGGGTCGCCCGACGGCGCACCACCGAGCACCACGACCGGCAGCGTCGTCGCATCCAGCACAGAGAAGTCCTGCGGCGCAGGGATTTTCAACCAGGTATAGGCGGAGGTGACGCCGAGGCCGGACGCTACCGTGATCGCTCTGGCCAGCGCGGGCGCATCCCTGCTCATCACCAGGGCGCCCGCGGCGTCGCGGTGGTAGGGCAACGGTTCGACCATCGCCATCAGACCGTGTCCCGCCAGCTCCGAAACAGCTTGTGCGCACGCGTGCAGCGTCGGGATGGTGCCCGCGTCCGAGTCGACGAGACGCAGCAGCATTTTGCCGCCGTCGAGGCGGAAGCGGACCAGTGCGTCGGCGTCGTATCCGGTGAAGCGGTCGTCGATCTCCCACTCCGCGCCTGCCAGACCACCGCGGTTCATCGAGCCGATGACGATCTTGTCGTCCAGCGCGTCGAGCAGCAGTAGTTCCTCGACCACGTCCGGGGAGCCGAGCACACCGTCCACCTCCGGGTGGGCCAGCGCGACGAGCAGTCGTTCCAGCAGCGTGCGACGGTCCGCCATCGCCGTCAGATCCGAGCCGACGCCGAGCGCGCCACGCGCCGGATGGTCGGCGGCGACGAGGAAGAGTGTTTCCTTCTCCGACAACAGACCTGGACGTCGATGCCGCTTGGCATAGGCCCGTTCGATCGCCGCCGGGTCGGTCGCGCGCACACGCAGTAGTTCCTGCCAGCGCTCATCGGTCAGATACACAGCACCTCCTCGATCTCGGCGTTCGTCGGCATCGCGTCGGCACACGCCAGTCGCGATGCCACCAACGCACCTGCGGCGTTGGCGTAGGTGGCGATCCGCTGCGGATCCCAGTCCGACAGCAGACCGTGGATCAAAGCGCCACCGAACCCATCGCCCGCGCCGAGCCCGCACATCACCTCGACCGGGCACGGCGGCACCGACCAGCGTCCGGATTCGGTCGCGACGAGCACACCCTCGGCGCCGCGCTTGATCACCGCCAGCCGCACACCGCGGGCCAGCAGTCGGTCGGCTGCCTCGTCCGGATCGACGGTGCCGACTGCCACCTGCACTTCGGTGCGGTTGCCCACCACCACATTCACGTGGTCGAGCATCCAGCTGATCTCGGTATGCGCTGTCGCCTCGTCCGGCCAGAACATCGGCCGATAGTCGAGGTCGAGCACCGTGTGCCCGCGGCGGGCACGGCGTTCGAGTATGGATCGCTGGGTGGAACGGGCCGGTTCCGCGCTCACGCCGGTGCCTGTAACCCACAGCAGCGCAACGTCATCCACCACATCCCAGGGCACCTCGTCCGGCTCGATGGTGAGATCCGGGGCGATGGGCGCGCGGTAGAATAACAGCGGTGGGTCGGCGGGCGGGTCGAGCTCGCAGAAGACCACGGGGGTCAACAGATTCGGCGCGGTCGTGACGTACTCGGCCGATACGCCGAAGCCCGTCAGCGCCGAGCGCACGAAACCGCCGAAGCCGTCCGGTCCGACCTTGGTCAGCACGGCGGTGCGCCTGCCGAGTCGAGCGGCGGCAACCGCGACATTGGTCGCGGTGCCGCCCAAGAACTTTGCGAAGGTCTCGACTTCAGCCAGTCCGACGCCGCTCTGCTGTGGATACAGATCGACGCCGACTCGTCCGATGGTGAGTGCTTCCAGTCCGGTCACAACGCCACCGCCTGTCGTGTAGCAGCGGTCGGACGCACGATCCTGATCGGGCCGCTCGTGACATTTCTTGTCACCGCGCTCCTTCGCGCGCCGGGGACATCGACCGACATTCGGATAGCCGTCACGGCGTCACCACACGCTCTAGCTCGTGCTGGAGCGCGTCCAGCTCCGCGCCGCCCGCCATTTGGCGGGTCAGCTCCGAGACATCGATCTCCGATTTCTCATAGGAGCCGAGCATCGCACCCCGTTTGAGCAGCAGGAACCGGTCGCCGACCGGGTAGGCGTGGTGCGGATTGTGAGTGATCAGGATGACTCCGAGCCCGCGATCACGTGCCTGCACAACGTATTTCAGCACCACACCGGCTTGTTTCACACCGAGGGCCGCGGTCGGCTCGTCGAGAATCAGCACCTTGGCCCCGTAGTGCACAGCACGGGCAATGGCGACGCACTGTCGTTGGCCCCCGGACAAGGTGCCGACCGGCTGCTCCATATCACGGATTTCGATCCCCATGTCCGCCAACGCCTGTCGCGCGATCTCGCGTCCCTTGCGTCGATCGAGCAACCGCAGCGGACCGTATCCGGCCGTCGGCTCCGAGCCGAGGACAAAGTTGCGCCAGACGCTCATCAGCGGGACGACGGCGAGGTCCTGATACACCGTCGCGATGCCACGGTCCAAAGCCTCTCGGGGCGAGGCGAATCGGGTGAGCTCACCCTCGACGCGGAGTTCGCCGCGGTCGTGCTGATGGACACCGGCCAGAATCTTGATGAGGGTCGATTTGCCCGCACCGTTGTCGCCGAGGATGCAGGTGACCTCTCCCGCGTTCACCACCGTGGTGACATCCCGCAGCGCGACGACGCCGCCGTAGCTCTTGCCGATATCGATCGCTTCGATCAGTGGAGTAGTCATCGGCGTACCCTCTCGGCTCGCTTCTGGAATCTATTGTTGACCAGCACAGCAGCCAGCAGCAGCACGCCGAGGAACAGCATGAACCAGTCGCTGTCCCAACGGGCGAACACAATGCCCTGGCGGGCCATACCGAAGATCAGCGCACCCAGTGCGGCGCCGATCGCCGAACCGAACCCACCGGTCAGCAGGCAGCCGCCGACCACGGCCGCGATGATGTAATGCAACTCCAACCCGACACCCTGATTGGCCTGCACACTGGCGAACCGCAGGATGCTGCAGGAGCCGACGACCCAGCCCGCGAACGCGGTGGTCATGAACAGCACGATCTTCGTTCGATCCGCGGGGACACCGACAGCGCGGGCGCTCGGCAGCGAGCCGCCCACCGCGAAGATCCAGTTTCCGAACTTGGTGCGCACCAAGACAACTGCGGCGATCGCCGTCAGCACGATCCACCAGACGACGGAGGCTTGCAGGTGGGTGTCACCGATATTCAAGGTTGATGCGAACACCCAGCCCGCCGAGTTGTAGCCGTCGGCGCTGCGAATGCCCGACACCTGAACGGTTCCGGTGACCAGCCGGGTGACACCGAGGTTGAGACCTTGCAGCGCAAGGAAAGCGCCGAGGGTGACGATGAAGCTCGGCAGCCCGGTGCGCATTACCAGCCAGCCGTTGAACGCACCGACGGTCAGCGCGAACACCAGCGAGACCAACAGGGCCGCCCAGACATTCCACCCCGCGTTGACCGCGAGCAACGCGGTCACCAATGCGGTGGAGGCGGTCATCACGCCTGCCGACAGATCGAACTCGCCGCCGATCATCAGCAGCGCCACCGCGACGGCCATGATCCCGAGCGTGGAGGAATCGTCGAGCCAGGTCGCGATGCCGAGTGCGCTGAGGAACCGGTCGGTAATGATCGAGAAGAACGCGAATACCAGCAGCGCGCCCAGGAGCGCGCCGATCTCCGGTCGCACGATCAGTCGCTGGAACAGCGAGGGACCCTCCGGCGGCTCACTCACGGTGACCTCGGAAGTTTTTGTGGCAGTATTCATGTGATCCACTCCGATCTCACCGCGTGCCCTGCGCCACGAGCGCAGCGACGGCATCGACGTTGTTCTTGTCGACGAAGGCCGGGCCGGTCTGCACCGGTGCGCCACCACCGACGAGGTTCAGGTTCGTCCGGGACAGCTGCAGCAGCACCACCGGCAGATAGCCCTGTTCGAATTGCTGCTGATCCACCGCGAAGAGCAGCTTGCCCGCTCGAATCGCGTCGACCACATCGGTATTGAGATCGAACGTCGCGACCGTGGCGGCCGACTGCGATTCCCGCACCGCATCCACTGCACGCGCGGCGACCTGTGAATTCAGTGTCAGCACCGCGTCGATGGATCTGTCGGCCTCCAATGCGCCCTTGATGCGGGACTGTGCGTCGGTCGGATTGTTGATGTCCACCTGCAGCGTGGACCCGTTGCCGAATGCCTTGGTGGCGCCCTCGCAACGCTGATTGGCGCCGATATTGCCCGCCTCGTGGATCACGCAGAGCAGCTTCTTGCGTCCGGCATCGGCCAGCCGCTTGCCTGCGGACTGCCCGGCCAGCGACTCGCTCTGCCCGACATGACCGATTGCACCGAACTTGGCGCTCTCGCTCTCACCCGAGTTGACGGTCACCACCGGAATGCCCGCCGTGACTGCCTTTTCGATGGAGGGCCGCAGCGCTTCGGGATTCGCCATTGATACGACGAGGCCGTCCACCCCTTGTGCGACCGCGTTGTCGATGAGTTTCGCCTGCTGTCCCGGATCGCCCGCCGAGTTGTACTCGACGCGGACTCCGAGGTCCTTGCCCGCCGCCTCGGCCCCGTTCTTGACGACATTCCAGAAGGCATCGCCGGGGCTGCCGTGCGTAACCACTGCGACCGAGTTCAATGTGCCTGCGGCAATGGGTGATTGCGTCGAGGCGGGGGCGTCGGTGCCCGGTCCGCTGCAGGCCGCGAGGACGGCGGTCGCCGCAACCCATGGCAGGATGCGCCGCGACCCACGCCACCACGACATGATGCCGGGTGCGAGGCGGTGTGCTCGTAGAGACATCGTTGTCATCACTTTCCCCACTAGATTCGAGCCGATGTCAGTGCGGCGCCGATGCCCGCGAGGTGGCGCAGACTGCGGAGGGTATCCCGGCTCGGCAGCTGTGCACCGGCGTCCCGGCCGAGAGCGGTGTCCTGTTCGATGACGTACCAGCCCTGGTATCCCGCCTGGTGCACGCTGCGAACGAGAGCTTCGACGTCGACGTCGCCCGCACCGAGGGGGACATAGAGCCCGCGCCGGACCGCCTCGCTGTATTCGAGTGCGCCACTGCGTACTTCGCCCGCCAGCGCACTGCGCACGTCCTTGAGATGAATGTGCCCGATCCGGTGGGGATTTCGCTGCGCAAGGCCGACCGGGTCGGTGCCGCCGATGAGCAGATGGCCCGTGTCGAGGCAGATGTCGAGCTCCGAGTCGGCGAGGAAGCGTTCGACCTCCGCCGCGGTCTCGACGTAGGTGCCCACGTGCGGATGCAGCGTGGTGCGCAGGCCGTGCTCAGCGGCGACATCGCGGATTGCGGCGGCGGTTTCGACGAGGGTGCGCCACTGTGCATCCGAGAGCGACGGCCGGGTGTCGTACCCGTCGAGTCCCGTCGCGGCCGCGAGGACGAGCACCTCCGCGCCCGTCGCGGCGAACAGTTCGGCGGTCTTCCGCGCGGTCTCGACGGCGCTGGGCGCATCCTGATGCAGCGCGAGTGCGAGGAAACCGCCGACCGCGCTGATGCCGAACCCGTCCAGCAGCGAGCGCAATTCGACCGGATCCTGCGGTAGATAGCCGGGTGGGCCGAGCTCCATCGCGGAGATCCCGAGGGTGACCATCTCGGTCAGGACGGTCCGTGCGTCGAGCACGTGTCCCCAACCGGGGACTTCACAGACTCCCCAGGAGATTGGCGCGGCTGCGATACGCAGCGGGTAGAGAGGTTCGGTCATCGGGACTTCTCCGACCTTCGGTGTCGATCGACGTGTAACGCTCCGAACTATTGGAGCGCTCCAACTATGTAACGTGGGTCATAGTGTGTCAAGTACGGCATCGTTGGCCAGGATATCGCTGCGACCTGCGAATATGTCGCCAACCAGGACAAACTGGCAGCGCCGATGAAGTGAAGAATGTCCAATTAGAGCGCTCTATTGATTAGCGCGCGCCGACCTTGTAACGTCCGACACTGCACGGATCACCACACGCGGAACGGAGGCGACATGGCGCGACCGACCATGGAAGACGTCGCGGCGCGCGCCGGCGTCTCCCGGGCCCTGGTCTCCCTCGTCATGCGCGACTCCCCCAAGGTGAGCGACCACCGCCGCCGCGCCGTGCTGGCGGCCGCCAAAGACCTCGGCTACCAGCCGCACATCATGGCGCGATCATTAGCGAGCCGAACGTCGAACATCATCGGCGTCATGGTCTCCGACCTGCGCAATCCCTTCTTCGCCGATGTCGTCGAAGGCATGGACACCGCGGCACAGGACGCCGGGTTCGAACTGATCCTCAACACCGGCCGTCGCAGCGCCGCCCGCGAACGCACCGCCTTGGAGGGCCTGCTGTCGTTCCGCCCCGGCGGCATCATCCTGCTGTCACCGGTGCTGCCCGCCGCCGCGATTCGCGATGCGGCACAGCAGGGGCCGGTCGTGCTGATCTCGCGCAGCTCCACCATCCCCGACGTCGACACCGTCAACGACGACGGCGAGGTCGGCGCTGCACTGGCCGTCGGCCACCTCGTCGCCCTCGGCCATCGCCGCATCGTCCACCTCGACGGCGGCGCCGCCTTCACCTCCGCTGCGCGTCGCCGCGGCTATCGCGACACCATGGCCCGCCACGGCCTGGAACCGATGATCATCCCCAGCGAGCACACCGACTCGGCAGGCATCGCCGCCGTCCAGAAGCTTTTGAACCTTTTCTCCCACCACAACTTCCCCACCGCACTGGTGTGCAGCAACGACTTCAACGCCGTCGGCGCGATGTCCGCGTTGGAAGAAGCGGGACTGCGTGTACCACACGACGTCTCCATCGTCGGCTACGACAACACCTCCCTGGCCGCGCTGCGCCACGTATCACTGACCACCATCGACCAGCCCCGCACCCAAATGGGCCGCTTGGCAATCGAAGCGCTCACCGAACGCCTCCGCGACGGCCGCACCGAGCCGGTCCGACGCCGCCTACAGCCCGCCCTTGTCACTCGCGCGACGACCGCAGCGCCCCGCAGCTGAACCAGGCCCCGCGGGCCACTTCGAATCCCCATGGGCTCGAATTTCCCACCACACGATGAGTTTTCACCAGGAGGAGCGACGATGACATCTGCAACACCCGTCACCTTGGGCCTGGCAGGCACCGGACGAATCGGCACCTCACACGCCGAAACCCTGAAACACCTCCCCGGCGTCGGCAGTGTGATCGTCGCCGACGCCGACGCCGAACGAGCCCGCGCCGCGGCCGGAAAACTCGGCGTTCAAGCGGTGCCCGACCTCGACGCTCTGTTCGCCTCCGACCTCGACGGCCTGATCATCGCGACAGCTACGGACTCCCACCCCGAACTCATCACCCGCGCGGTCGACCAAGGCATCCCTGTCTTCTGCGAAAAGCCGGTCGCCACCGACATCCAAGGCACCCTCGCGGTCATCGAACACATCGAAAACTCGACCGTCCCAGTGCAAATCGGCTTCCAACGCCGCTTCGACGCCGGCTACCGCGCCGCCCGAGCCGCCATCGCCTCCGGCGACCTCGGCTGGCTGCACACCCTCCGCGCCACCACCCTCGACCCCGCACCCCCACCCGCCGAATACATCCCCCGCTCCGGAGGGCTGTTTCGCGACTGCGGCGTTCACGATTTCGACATCATCCGCTGGGTAACCGGCCGCGAAGTGGAGGAGGTCTACGCCACCGGCACCAACCGAGGCGAACAATTCTTTGCCGATGCGGGCGACGTCGACACCGCCGCGGTAATCCTGCGCCTCGACGACGGCACCCTGGCAACCGTTTCCCTGGCCCGCTACAACGGCGCAGGCTACGACGTCCGCCTGGAAGCACTCGGCTCCCGAGGTAACGCGATCGTCGGTCTCGACGACCGAGCGCCGTTGACCTCCGTCGAACCCGACTACGTTCCCTCGCCCTTTCCTGCCTATCCGGGATTCATGGAGCGCTTCCGGCGCGCGTACACCGACGAGCTTGCGGCGTTCCTGTCCGTCGCGACCGGGGAGATCGATAGCCCCTGCACAGCGGGCGATGCCCTGGAGGCGTTCTATATCGCTGAGGCCTGCGAACTTTCGCGGCGGGAGCGCCGCCCGGTCGCGGTAGCCGAGGTTCGCCACTGACCTCGAGTTGGTCGTCGAGCTACCGGCTACACACCTGCCCGTGGCCGGTAGCTCGCAAGAAAACCACATGAATCCGATCAGCCCGCACCATTACCCTCACCTGTATGAGGAGGACACCGCAAGAGAAGAAGCAGCTCAGTTACACCAAAGACCGCCGCAACACCTACGGCGAAAACGACAAGTCCTCCCGCAAGAACATCCCCCGCTCCCGAGCGCAGGCCCACCGCGCCAACCGCCACTTCGACGCCCAGACCCTGAAGAAGTCGACCGGCCTTGTCGATGCCGTCCACGCCGATCGAGCCGATCAACAAGTCCGCGGCCACCGCCGTCGAACTTTCCGCAAGTCGCCGGACACGGCTCTCGGTGAGTACGTGAAATGGAAACTGGCCAAACGCAATACGCCAGCCCCGTGCCATCCGTCCACCAACGTCCGTAGGGCCGATCCGATCGAATCCGCCAGTACACCGTCCGGCGCTGACGACACTTCCGTAGCCCACGGCAACCAGGCGTTCAAACGGCACGATCCACGCGCGTCTCCCTCCCAAAGGTTGACCAGCCGGATCATCTCCGATGACCTGGCTCCCGCAGGCCACCCGATCCACTCGGAATAACCGGAGCTGAATATTCGTTACCTACCCTCACGATTTGCCTGTTTGCGGTATGAGCTTCGAAGAAGGGGCCGTATGAAGATCATCGTTGTCGGGGCCAGCGGGACCATCGGCTCGGCCGTTGCCGAAACGCTCGAGAAGAACCACGAGGTGGTGCGTGCCTCTCGACGTGGGCCGGTGCGCGTGGACATGGATGACAACGCCTCGATCGACGCACTCTTCGAGACCGTCCGGGACGTGGACGCCGTCGTGGTCACCGCGGCAAGCGGCAAGCTCACGCCGCTGAACTCGGACGACGACTTCACCCGCGGGCTGCAGGGCAAACTGCTCGGCCAACTGCATCTGGTCCGCTGCGCAATCCAGCAGCTGCGTGACGGCGGCTCGATAACGTTGACCAGCGGCGTATTCAAGCGTCCGATGGTCGGCGGTTCCTTCGGCGCTCTGGTAAATGCGGGCCTGGAGGCATTCGTAGCGCATGCCGCGATCGAAATGCCCCGCGGCCTACGCCTGAACGCCGTCGGTCCCGGTTGGGTCGCGGAGACACTGGCGAGCATGGGCCTCGATCCCGCCGACGGAACTCCTGCCGGCGTTGTTGCGCGGTCGTATGTGGATGCGGTCGAGGGGGACGCGCAGGGGCAGACCTTCCGGCCACACGCTTGATCGTCGCCTAGGGCTGTCAGCGCCTCTACGACACGGTCTCTATCACAGCCAGTGTGGCTTTGGAGTCAGCGTGCCGCAAGGAGTCGATCCAGGTTTCGCTTCACAGCGCGTCCCAGCGCCACGGCGGCGGCACTTGCCCACGGAGACAAGCAATCCGGTGCTTTGCCTGCGCCGCCGCCGCTCGGCTGGCTTCGGAACGAGCGGCGGCAAATCCGACCCACCGCAGTTCCTGGATATCACCCAACACCCGGAACCCATTCCAGGCGGTGACGTCGTAGCCTCCATAAGCCTCGACGAAAGATTGATATTCCTCGTCGGAGACGCGACTGAAATCCGTGTAGTCCACGGCTAGTTGGATGAGGTCCCATTCGCGCCAACCGAGGGACACTTTGTCGAGGTCGAGGACAGTTGGGATCCCTGACGGCGGCACAACCACGTTGCCTTGCCAGGCATCACCGTGAATCACGGAGGGCGTAGGGATGTTCGGCAACCCGTCGTACTTCCCGCGGAGCCGCGCGTAATGCTCGAGAAGCCACGCCCGATCATCCTGGTCGATCAATGGTGCAGTGACGATGCGTCGCTCGAGACCGGCGAAGGGATCGTAGGAGGGGATCACGAATTCGTTCGGAGGTGGCAACGCGTGGAGCGTCCGCAGGGTCGCGCCGAGCTCGCGAGGAGAAGACGGCCGATGATCTGGGATCAAGCGCCACCATGTGACAGGGCGATCAGCGATAACGATCGGTTGCACCAGCGATGTGTCAGCCTCGACCGTTGGTATACCGGAGTCATTCAGCCACTGCGAGATTCGGAGTTCGCGCGCGGCGTGGTCGATGCTTCCTGGTTGTCCGATCCTGGCGACGACGTCGTCGCCCAGCCGGTAGATGGCATGCGAGCCGTCGCGAACCAATACAGACCCGCGAAGCTCGACACCACTGACTTCCGCAGCCTTGGCCAGCACCTCGTCAGTCGAGGCGGTCGGCCCGGTCGAGCTCATTGCTCCGGCCTCGGGGTTGTGCTACTGGCGATGGCGTTCCGCAGTTCGGCAACTTCGGTCATCCGACGTCGTGGAGACGCCACTGCTGCGAGGGTGCGAAGTTCGTGCTGGATGCGCTGCGAGCGAAAGGCGGTGGCTTGTTGGGTGGCTTGCAGGCCGATGGCGGCGGCTTCTCTCGGGTCGTCCAGTTGCATTGTCAGAGTGGCCAATCGGGTGAGTGAGAAGGTTCGAGACCGTGGATAGTCCGACCCTTGCAGCGCGACGGCCTCACGAATACGCGGCGCTGCCAGCTCAATGCGTTCACGCGCTTTCGCGATAGGGATCAGCGCCTTACCTGTGCTGCCGAGGTGTTCGGCTTTGTCGTAGTAGCAGAGCCAAGGGGCATCGTCAGCGGGCATCCGGTCAGCGAAGAGCTCATCTGATCGAGCGACAGCGGTGAGTGCTTCTTCGATCCGTCCAACTGAGGCGAGGAACTGCGCTCGTAGGGCGCCGAGCATGGCGCGGGCAGTCGCCGACAGGCGATCCGACCGTACCTGTGCGAGTTCGATCAACGAGAGTGCGCCGTCGGCGTTGCCGACATACGCCATTTTGCGGGCCATGTCGGCCAGGGTGCTGGCACGCAGCTCCCAAGATCCTGCATTGTCGGCACACCACAATGCCAAACGGAACCTACGTTCGGCGGTCGGGTAGTCCCCAACATCAAAGGCGGCATACCCGGCAACGCCACTGAGGTTCCCGACAGCCTCGAGTAGCGCCCTGCGGGTGGCTGGCGCGGCCTGTGCATCGAAGAACCGAACGAAGCGGCCGAGCTGTGTGCCTGCAAGGAGGCTGGCAGCGCCGCCCCCATGCAGGTTCTCGGCTGAGGCCGCCTTCCGCGTCGCGTCGCGCACTCGCTCGACGTCGGTCCATCCGACACGACTTATCGCCTTGGCCTCTTCCGCACCCAGTTCGTCGATCCAGGTGGTCGGTACACGGCCTGGATCGAACGGACTGAACAAGTTCACTGCGAGCGTGCCATCGGGATGCAGACGGTCTTCCCGTCGCTCACGGGAAGGGAGAAACCCGAGCTCGCTATCGGTCGCACCCAAGATGGCGCGGAATGCTTCTCGATAAGCCTCGTTCGGCCATCGGACTGCGCCCCGCTCATAGCGGGCCACGGTGTGTGCGTCGAGCTCACGGCGCTGACGATGAGTGCGCCACAGGTAGTCGTTGACTGCTTCGGCAAGTTCGGCGCGGCTCATCGCACGCCCAGGCGCAACTCGTGACGGCGTTGCCTCGCGTCGCTGCTGAAGTCGCACGTTCGGTGGCATTTGCCCCCTCGGCAGTATCGGTCAGCTCAGTCTATCCAGCCCCATCGAGCGTGGCGGTCAGATGGCTTTCTGCCCCATAACTTGCCCTCTTTCTGAACCGCTCGAGGGTCGAACCTAGAACCAGGGTTCCGACGACAAGGGGCCGCGATCAAACCGATCGGGACGCTACGAGCGCACGGTCTGCGCGGACACCCGGATGAGGACGGTGAAAATGATGCCGCTGGGATATGGCTACTTGCGTCTCGATGTGGCGGGGTGCTCGATCCAAAAGTGCGAGAGCGAGATACGGCTACTCGCCGCCCGGGAGGGCATCGAATTGGGCATGGTCTTCCAGGAGCAAGGCGACAGCACTGCCGCGCTGACTACATTGACCGCAGAACTCCTGCGTTCACAGTCGCAACACGTGCTGGTGCCGAGCCGACAGCATTTGGTAGGGCCGGGCATGCCCGAGAAGGCGTTCGAAACGTTTGTATGGAACGAGGCACATGCCTGTGTTCTCGCGGCCTCAGCAGTCGACGGCGGTGAGGTTCGCTCATCAGTGTCGCCCGTATCCGTCGCCGAACTTCAGTTAGCCGCCACAACAACCGCTGTCTCCATGGCACAAATACATGCACGGTTGACTCTGTCGCAGTGGCTTTTGGATGACTTGACCGACACTGCCGAACAAATCATGACCGAACTCGTTGGTGAAGCGGTACAGGCAACCGAGCTGAGGGTGCTGACTGTTCGGGTCGGTCGCACCGAGCAGAAGCTGGTTATCGAAGTCAGCGATGCGCGACCGCGATTCTCCGTGACGGGTCTGAGTTTCAACCCAACAGTTGCCGCACTGAGCCGACGGTACGGCCGGTTTCGTAGTGGCGACAGCACCATCACCACCTGGTGCGAGCTGGCGATAGCTGGTCACACCACCGCACCAATCGGGGGATCTCATGCGATCACGTGAAACGCTTCGAGGTGCGATCGGAAGTGCACCAGCACCGTGCACGGTCCAGCAGGAGGCTGAATCCGACTGGCGGACAATGCGATTAGCTGCGGAGCAGCGAACAGTCCTACGCGCAGGGGTAGTCGGGCTAGGTCGACAGGCGGTGGATGACCATCTTCCTGGGCTGCGGGCGTCGGGGCGGGTTGAGCTTGTCGCAGTGTGCGATGAGAATCCGGCCAGCATGCGCGAGCAGCGAGATCTGTACCAGGTCTCGGGCTACACCGACTTCCACAAGATGTTCAACGCTGAACAGCTCGACCTTGTCGTTGTCTGTGTGCCGCATGATGTCGGCCGGTCGGTCATCGAAGCCGCAGCGGCGCATCGCATCCACGTTCTGAAGGAAAAGCCGTTCGCCACAACATTAAACGAGGCTCGTGAGCTGGCGCAGGTGTGTGAACAGTCCGGCATCGAGCTGATGGTCACCTTGCAACGACGTTTCAACCCGATCTACAGCAGCTTCATACAGCTCGCTGACCAGATCGGTACTCCATTCTTGGTGGATGCCCGCTATACCCTGCACATCAAAGACCCCTCCGAAGGCTGGCGCGGTGTAACCGCCAAAGCCGGGGGCGGCTGCGTGATCGACATGGGATACCACCTGATCGACCTGCTTCTATGGTATTTCGGTCTTCCGGCCAGCATTACCGCCGACCTATCCGTCAGAGCCAGGCCGGACCGCAGCTATGACGCCGAAGACACTGCGCTCGTGCACTTCTCCTACAACAACGGCCTCTATGGCTCACTGCTGCTATCCCGTTTCCTCGGCCCCAAGTCAGAGGAGATCCGGCTAGTCGGCTCAGAGGGCATCGTCCACTTGGAGCGCGGCTGCATCCGCCGGCTCACCAACGGCGGCGAGGTCATCGAATCGCTACGGCGCGAACAGGCGTGGCCATCCGCAGCCGCCTGCCAGATCGACTACTTCCACCGCGTCATCGATGGCACTCGCCCCAACCTCAGTGCCCCCGCCGACAATCTCGCCCATATGGCCTTCGTCGCCGCTTGTTATGAGGCGGCCCGCACCCGTTCCCACATCAACCCGATGGAGCTACTGTGATGTCCCCTTTGGCACTTCTCGGCGGCACACCCGTCATCAAAGAAGAGGCACCGCACTTTTCGTGGCCACCGCTCACCGATGCCACGATCGTCGCAGTGCTCAACCAACTCGACGAAGGCATTTCGATCTACGACCGCTCTGGTGTCGTTGCCCGGTTGGAAGACAATCTGCAGACCTACTTCGGTGTGCGACACGCTGTCCTCAACAGCTCAGGCACCGCAGCCTTGTATTCGATGTACGCCGCGTGCGGGATCGGGCCAGGCGATGAAGTAATCGTGCCCGCATACACCTTCTTCGCCACCGCAACGCCGCTGCTGCATCTCGGAGCAACACCTGTCCTGGCGGACTGCGACGCCAGCGGAAATGTTGATCCACAGGATATCTCCCGGCGCATCACCCCCCGAACCAAAGCCATTGTGGTGACACATATGTGGGGCGTGCCAGCCCAAATCGAAGGGTTGAAAAGGCTGGCCGACATCTATGCCATACAGCTCCTAGAAGACGGTTCCCACGCCCACGGGGCAAGCGTCAGAGGGAAGCGGGTCGGAACATTCGGCCGCGCCGCCGCTTTCAGCATGAACGGCCCTAAGCCCCTCTCCGCGGGAGAAGGCGGATTCGTGCTGACCGATGATGATGAGGTCTACCACCGGGTCTTGCTGCACGGCCAGTACAACAAACGCTGCCGAAACGAGATCCCCGGCGTCGAGCTCGGTCGGTACGCTGTAACCGGCATGGGCCTCAAACATCGCATCCATCCGATGGCCGCAGCTATCGCGTTGGACCAGCTCTCACACCTGGACGACTACCTTGCCGGGCGTCAGCGCATCGCGGAATACATCCTCGGGGAACTCGATGACCTGCCAGGTCTCGCTGTGCCGCGGACCGAGCCGGAAGTGCTGCCGTCTTGGTACGGGCTCACCATGCGCTACGACGCAGATGCTTTCGATGAGGTGCCGGTCGAACGCTTCCACGCCGCCCTGCAGGCTGAAGGTTGTTCCGAGCTCGATCGCCCCGGGTCAACCTGCCCACTCAACCTACTGCCGCTGTTTCAAGACCCTGGTCCGCTGTTCCCGGCACTCACCGGCAAACTGACCTACGCCCCCGGCGACTACCCGCAAGCCGAAGAGATCCACCTCACCACGCTCAAACTGCCTGTCTGGAACCGAGAAGAAGATCTACCGATGGTCGATCGCTACATCGAAGCCATCCGCAAAGTGACCGAACACCACGCCGAGCTGAAGGGATAGGACTGATGATCGAAACCGCCTTGCTGGAGAAGTTGACACGCGAAGCCGAACTCGACGAGGTACAACAGCTTGTGGTCGGCGCGGTCGTCCAACATGACGGCAAAGTGCTCCTGCTGCAACGACCAACCGACGACTTCATGGGCGGCATCTGGGAATTGCCGAGCGGTAAAGTCGATCCTGGCGAAACGCTCGACCAAGCGCTCATCCGCGAGGTCAAGGAAGAGACCGGGCTCGACATCACCGGAATCCGAAACTACTTGGGCGAGTTTGACTATCAATCCGGTAGCGGCAAGAAGAATCGCCAGTTCAACTTCACCGTGGACGTTGTGGATCCCGAGCCGGTCGAGCTGACTGAACATGATGCGTACACCTGGACCGGCCTTTCTGAAGAACCACCTGTAACGGACGCAGTCAAGGCGGTGTTGGCGGCTTACCAGGAGGCATGAGCAGACTCGTCGACTGTCGAGGACGCTGGCTCCGATCGAGCACCTGAACCGACCGGAGCAGGCACGCAGCAGCACAGCGTCAAGTGCAGACACGATGTGGACGGGCTGGACCCGAATACGAGATCCAATCGGCGCTGAGCTCATGCGAGATCCGCAAGGTGTGCTGATACTGAAGCATCGCCTGCAGGCACTGAACGGCGCACTATTGGCTTTGCCGCGCTCGAAGGAGGACTACCCCTCGCCAGACCGACTTCGAGGAACGCTTCATGAAATTCCGAGCTGCCTGCTGAGGCCGGTTCGGCGGGCTTCGAGGCACAAGTGGTGCTATTTGTCGAGAATCGCCTTAGCCAATAAATCGATACTCTTCAGCAGATCGTTTGGGGGGAGGGATAGGTCGAGAGCGTGGCAGTGGATGGTGACATTGCACGTATTGATCGCGTGGACAGTCGCCGGCTCGTTGCCCCTTGCATAGATCAGGTGCCCTTCCTCGAGACCTAGAACGGCGCAGTAGGCAAGCATTTGGTAGAGGTCGGCTTCGGGGAAGCCCTTTGGTTTCTCCGCCTTGTACTTCGCGTCGACGACAGCGACCGGGAGACCGTCGCCGTCGCACCAGACCAGATCTGGAATGAACTTGATCCTTGCCGCCCTGTCCATGTAGTGGTCGGTCTGAGTCTTCGCGTATCCCCCGTACTGCTGCATCGCCATACTCAATGCACCGGTGACGAAGTCCTCGTAGATCTTCCACATATCGAACAAGAAGCCCGAGACTGCAAGAGGACCGTTGTGTTGACCGAACGAACCGTTGTCGAGAATCACTTCAGACAACCGCAGCACATCGTGGTAACGGACGTTGAGTCGGTTCAACCCGAACTTCGGTCGACCTGCGCGTATGGGAACGGTCGTTATCTCGTCCAGCATCGCGCGAATGCGATTGAGCTGTTGCCGTGCAGCTGCTCCGATGTCCGGCAGGGCGAGCAGACGCAACGTGGCCAACAGGATGACCCGGTTCTCCGCTACATCCGCGGTGAAATCGTCATACTGCACGGCAATCGGGACCGGCAGGCCATAGTTTCGGGTGATCTGCTCCTGGAATCGAACTCGACCACGCACGACCGACAGCGAGTCGGTGGTGGAGCGATACCCGCGCAACAACCCGCGAGCGAATGCGTCGGATGCCAAGCGCACGAACGACTCCGAGACTGCGGGGAAAAGGCCGTCGGCCTTCTCGAGTCGAACGAACTCGTCACGCCAGATCGAGGGGCTCGAGCTGTATCCGACGAAGAACAAGAGTCGGTTGAGTTCGGCGATCTTGGGTCGAATGTTGATCTGTACAGCACCCAGTCGGATAGAGCCGACCTTCTGACCAGGCTTGATGCTGTATTTGCCGGTCGAGATCCGGTTTACCCCAGCAATTTTGAGCCCGCGAAGAGCCTCGTACTGCTCTTCGGAAAGCTCGACCTCTTGCGGTCGACCATGCTCGACAAGATCGACGGGCGGTGGCATTTCTACGTTTCCGCTTCAGAGTCTCGAGAGCTCACCCGTCTTTCGATTCCGGCCAGCTCGTATCGCTCGTGCACATCGACACCGGGGTCGTTGAAGTGATACTCCTCCATGAGGGGCAGCACAGTAGTGCGCCAAACAACGTCCATACCGATCTTGGAAGTGGCGGTGGGCCGCATGAAGTACGACGGGCCGATCTTGAAGTCTTCGTCAACGATAGATTCGTTCAGTTCGTCCACGATATCGGCGATCACTTCTGTCTCACCCTTGTCCTTCAGCCACTTTCGCAAGACACTTCGTGTCGGCTCTTTGGCTGGGTGCAGGTGGACGAACGCGAAGCGACGGCGCATCGCCGAGTCGACCAGTGCGACAGATCGATCGGCTCGGTTCATTGTTCCGATGATGAGCACATTCTTCGGCAGGCTGAACATCTCGACCTTGTCCGAGTAGAGCAGGTTGATGCTCTCGTCGCGGTACTCCAACAGGTAGTAGAGCTCGCCGAAGATCTTCGATAGATTGCCGCGATTGACCTCATCGATGATGAGTGCGTACAGGTTTCCTGGGTCCTTGCGCGCATCCGCGGCCAGCTGACGCAACGGGCCCCGGTGGATATCGTAGGCAATTTGGCCGTTCTCTGTCTCGACCGGACGGAATCCTTCGAAGAAGTCTTCGTACGAGTACGACGGGTGGAACTGAACCATCTTGACGTGCTCGGCACCACACAGGTGCTTGGCGAGAGCCTTTGCGAGATAGGTCTTCCCGGTTCCCGGAGGACCGTAGAAGATCAGTTGCGGCCGATCCCGGAGCAAGGCGATGCTCTCCTGCAGCCACTCCTTGGGCATGTACAACTCAGCTGCGAGTTCATCGGTAGCATCAGCAAACTCGAGCTCGATATCGGCGTTCGCATCAGGCTCAGGCTCAGGCTCGACGAACCCCGCGTGCCTCGGTCGCCAGGCAAACCCGAACGCTGTGCTCAAAATCGAGATCAGCTCAGCCGCGTTCTGGCGGTTGAGCTGGATCGATTGGCTGCTCTTGGGCTGGGATTCGCGCTGTTCGGACCCGAACGTCGATAGGTGGACCAGGGTGGCACCGTCAGGATCCTCGATCACCTTGTATTGACAGCTGACAGCGTCTTCGACCTTGTGTGCCCGGACGTTCTGGGTACTCGGAACAATTTCACGAATACGGGCCATCTGTGAGAACTCCCCTAACTACCCTGCCAGCCTCGATTATTGCGGTGATCGGAGCGCAACGTCCGTGCACCTGCTGCTGCCGGCCACGCTTTGCCTGCTCCCATGGTTGGCCAGCACCTGGATCAGAATAGCGCTCAACTCACATCAGTCTCGGGAGGCGCGGCACGAGACTCTCGAGACCAACAGACCGATATGACTCACGCAGGCAAGAGGCGGGCAACTACCTCGGCGAGCTGTTTGACATTGCGGCACTCGTGCATCGTGACGTGCTCGGCATACACCTGAGCGGCGGAGTCGCCGGTGGACCAGGAGCGGGCAGGCTCAGGGTTGAGCCAGTAAGCGTGTTTGGCTCGCGCCGTCATCGCTTGTAGAGCAGCAAGATTCGGGTCGGTGCGGTTGGTCCGGGCGTCGCCGAGGATCAGCAGAGAAGTGCGCGGGCCGAGGGCGTCGAGGTAGTTGTCTACGAAACCCTGGAGGGATTCGCCGTAGTTGCTGCTGCCGAAGCGGGTGACGTTGGCGGTGCGGACAATTCGGGCGGCGGTGCCAGGCGTGGGGGGTTCGCCGGGGGTGAAAAAGGGGGTGATTTCGTCACAGGTGTCTATGAAGCCGAAGCTGCGGACCTTGCTGAATTGGTCTTGGAGGGCTTGGACCAGTTGGAGGGTGAATTCGGCGAAGCCGGTGACCGAGCCGGAGAGGTCGGCCAGGACCACGAGGTCGGGGCGGCCGTGTTTGCGGGCGCGCAGGACCGGGTCGATGGGGACGCCGCCGGTGGCCATGGAACGGCGGAGGGTGCGGCGCATGTCGATGTGGCCGTGCACGGATTTGCGGCGGCGGGCCGCTAGACGGGTCGCGAGTTTGCGGGCCAAAGGAGTTACGAGGCGGCGCATTTCGGCAAGGTCTTGTTCGCGCGCGCCGAGGAAGTCGACTTGGTCGGTGCTGGATTGGATGCCGCGGCGGGCGATGTATTCGGTGCCACGGAGTTGGGCGGAGCGGAGGCGGGCCTCGGTTTGGACTGCGGTGCGGAATTGAGTGAGGCGGCGGTTGGCTTCGATGGTGCGCACGGTGGTGTCGAATTCGCCGGTGGATCCGCCCATGCCTGCGACGATGCGGTCGATCAAGTCTTCTGGGCGTAGGGCTTTCATGGTCAGGTAGGAGGACCAGCCTGCGCCGGAGGCAGCGGTGACCGGGCCCGAGCTCTGGCCCGTTCCGACTCCCCCGTAGCCGCCGAGTTCGGTCAGTGCTTGTCGAGCGAGTTCGGTGGCGGCCGCGCGATCGTCTTGCGCCAGTGCGGAAACCAGCCGATCCCGCAGCGCGTCTGTGGACTCCGGATCGGCGGGACGTACCGACTCCAGCGGGTCGGTGGTGAGGAAGTACAGGTCGAAGAGCTGATCGAAGACGGCGCGTTGGCCGTTGCGGCGCAACAGGGTTGCCGCCAACCCCGAGCGCAGTCGGTTCCGATCGGATAGGCCGAGAACAAGGATCGCCTCGGCGGCGTCGATGGTTTCGCTGGGACCCGCGTGGATGCCGTGGTCGCGGAGCAGGCCGACGAATTCGACGAGGCGATCGGTCATGGACTCGGCGGGCCGGTCGGGTCGCCCACGCCGCGCGGGTGCCGTCATAACGCGCTTCCTACCGAATCGTCGTTCGGCACCACCACAGCGAAACACATCGGGGCAGCACAGCCGACCGGCGCGAACCCCCCTGCCGAAACGCGACGCCCCGTCACTTCACCGCGTCCTTCCCATTCGCCCCATCCGCGCCGAGCAGGCCGAGCCGTTCGATCGCGATGCGATGGTCGGATTGGTACTTGAGCAGGACGCCGAGGGTGGAGCGGACGATGGCGCTGGTGACATTGCGGGCGCCGAGAGCGGCGAGAGTTCTTGCCCAGTCGAGGGTTTCGGCGATCGAGGGCGCTTTGCGCAAGGGCAGTTCGCGGAGGGCGCCGACGACGCCGACCAAGGGTTCGGCCAAAGCCTCGTCCAGTTCGGGGACCTTCATCCGGACGATCGCGCGTTCCAATTCGGCTGTCGGATAGTCGATGTGGAGATACAGGCAGCGCCGCTTCAGCGCCTCGGACAGGTCGCGGTTGGCGTTGGAGGTGACGATGGCGAAGGGTGTGCGGACGGCGGTGATGGTGCCGAGTTCGGGGATGCTCACCTGGTAGTCGCCGAGCACCTCCAGGAGCATCCCTTCGAGTTCGACGTCGGCCTTGTCCAGTTCATCGATAAGCAGGACCGTCGGGTTCGGGCTGCGGATCGCGGCGAGCAGGGGGCGGGCGAGCAGGAATTCTTCGGTGAAGACGTGGTCGCGGGTGCTGTCCCAGCTTTCGTTGGCGGTCGCGGTGATGCGCAGCAGTTGTTTGGCGTGGTTCCACTCGTAGAGGGCGCGGGCCTCGTCGATGCCCTCGTAGCATTGCAGGCGCACGAGATCGGCGGTTGTCGCGGTCGCGACGGCCTTGGCCAGTTCGGTCTTGCCGACGCCTGCGGGGCCCTCGATCAACAGCGGTTTACCGAGATGGCCCGCGAGGAAAACCGCGGTGGCGATGTCGAGGGACGGCAGGTATCCGGCGTCGGTGAGTCGCCGCGTCACCTCGTCCACCGAACCAAAGAACTTACTCATCGGTAACAGTCTAGAAGGTCTGTACGCAGCGGGTTTCGCCGTCCCGCCCTACCGGGTCGCATCGCATCGCGGCCGCGCCGGAGCAGACCCTGAGTTCTGATACCCCCGGGTTAGGGGACTCGTCATACCAAAGGATGAAACTTCCCTGTAATGGTGTTAGCCCCATTGTCTTTCGGCCGAAGTCCGGCAGAGTGTAGAACGTCCGGTCGACGCCTTCGGGTCTCAGAGACACTCATGACGGCGACGATCGCGACCTCGATCCCGACCTGCCCGATGGGCTTTCGCCCCACAAGAGCAGACCCTCACCGAGGGATGGTGGACGCGCGGTTCACCGAAAAGAGAGAAAGGATCCATGGTGTTCTCGACAACAAAGTCGACTACTCCACGCCGGAGATTGGCACGTGTCGCTATCGCCGGCGCGTTTGTCGCAGTTCCATTGACCGCCTTGGCGGTTCCGGCCTCGGCGGAAGTCACAGCCGATGGTCCTGCGATTACCGAAGTCCGGCACCACCGGCACGACCCGTGGGACAACGACTGGGATTGCGACCGCCGCGGCCCGTGGGACGACTGGAATCACAGCGACGGCCGTTGGGACGACTGCGATCGTGGCGGTTGGGATGACCGCGGACGTCACGACCGCGGACGTCACGACGACCGTGGGGGGTTCCCCCGCCACCTCTTCCCACGCGGAATGTTCGGCAGCAGCTAGTTGCTGGATCGGGCGGGACTAAGCGGCACGTCACCGGAAAGCCGCTGTCGGGGGTTCCGCCCGCATGGACTTCGATTTCAGCCCGCTGGATGCGCGATGCCGATCATCGTGTGCCACAACGGCGTTGAGCACGATGCCCCAGCAGAATCAGAAAGAATTCATGGTGTTCTCGACAACCATTCCCCGCCGAATGCTGGCCAGGGTGTCGTTTGCAGCGACGATCGCCGCTGCTCCCTTGGCCGCGTTGGCAATTCCGGCCTCGGCCGCCCCAGTGACGCCCCCGCAGCCGCAACGGAAATCGGGCAACTCACGCCCGAGGACTGTGCCAACCCCGAAACCCCCGAGCGGCGGGACGAGTGCGAGCGCGCGTGGCGCGAACAGGCCGACCGCAATTGGGATGGCAGCCTGTCCAATCCTGACAACCCGAACAGCCCGCTCAACCCGCACAACCTCAATAACCCCAATAACCCGCAGAGTCCGCTCAACCCGAGCAATCCGGCCAACCCGCTGAGCCCCGACTACCCGGGCAACCCGAATAACCCGAACAACCCTATGAATCCGAACAACCCGGCCGGCCCGATGAACCCCAACAACCGGCCGGCGCCATAAATCTCAATAGTCCGGTGCTGTCTCGGCAGACCTGACCGAACAGACGACGGCCCGGCACCATTCAGGTGCCGGGCCGTTCGCGCTATTCGACCCCAGACTCAGGCGGTCTCGGTGATCGGCCGGTCGACCCAGCTCATCAGGCCGCGCAGCTTGGCGCCGGTGACCTCGATCGGGTGCTCGGCGTTCGCCTTACGCAGACCCTCGAGCTCCTTGTTGCCGCCCTCGACGTTCGCGACGAGACGCTTGACGAAGCTGCCGTCCTGGATGTCCTTCAGGATGTCCTGCATGCGCTTCTTGGTGTCGGCGTCGATGACCCGCGGGCCCGACAGGTAGCCACCGAACTCGGCGGTGTCGGAGACCGAGTAGTTCATGCGGGCGATGCCGCCCTCGTACATCAGGTCGACGATGAGCTTCAGCTCGTGCAGGACCTCGAAGTACGCCATCTCCGGCGCGTAGCCCGCCTCGACCATGACCTCGAAACCAGTCTTGACCAGTTCCTCGGTGCCGCCGCAGAGCACGGCCTGCTCACCGAAGAGGTCGGTCTCGGTCTCTTCCTTGAAGGTGGTCTTGATGACGCCGGCGCGGGTGCCGCCGATGCCCTTGGCGTAGGACAGCGCCAGGGCCTGGCCCTCGCCCTTGGGGTCCTGGTCGACCGCGATCAGGGCCGGAACGCCCTTGCCGTCGACGAACTGACGACGGACCAGGTGGCCGGGGCCCTTCGGGGCGACCATCGCGACGGTGATGTCGGCCGGAGCCTTGATCAGACCGAAGTGGATGTTGAGGCCGTGGCCGAAGAACAGCGCGTCGCCGTCCTTCAGGTTGGGCTCGATGTCGTTGGTGAAGATCGACGCCTGCGCGGTGTCGGGGGCAAGCACCATGATCACGTCGGCCCATGCCGCGACCTCGGCGGGGGTGCCGACGGTCAGACCGGCCTCTTCGGCCTTCGGACGCGACTTCGAACCCTCGGCAAGGCCGACGCGAACATCGACGCCGGAGTCGCGCAGGCTCAGCGAGTGCGCGTGGCCCTGGCTGCCGTAGCCGATGACAGCGACCTTGCGGCCCTGGATGATCGACAGGTCGGCGTCGTCGTCGTAGAACATCTCGACTGCCACTGGTTGGTTCCCTTCTGAAGGATCAGCCCCGCCTCGGCGGGGAGCGCACCGTGCGGACGCAGGTGCTGAATGTGCAAATGGGATCTTCCCCGCGTACACGGGGCTTGCGGTACGCCGACCGTTGATCGCAGCAAGATTAGCTGGTCGCTGCGATCAACGGCTCGCACCCTAGCGGGTAGCCGTAATCGATTTCGGACCACGGCCGACTGCGACAACTCCGGACTGCACGATCTCGCGAATTCCGAACGGTTCGAGCATGCGCAGCAGCGCGTCGAGCTTGGACCGGGTTCCGGTCGCCTCGACGGTGAGCGCGTCCGGGGACACATCGATGACCTTCGCCCGGAAGAGGGTGACGGCCTCGATCACCTGAGTCCGCACGCTGGCGTCAGCGCGCACCTTGACCAGGATCAGTTCACGGGCCACCGAGGCGTCGGAGTCCTGCTCGACGATCTTGATGACGTTGATCAGCTTGTTGAGCTGCTTGGTGACCTGCTCGAGCGGCAGGTCGTCGACGGTGACGACGATGGTCATGCGGGAGATCTCGGGCAGCTCGGTACCGCCGACCGCGAGGGACTCGATATTGAAGCCACGGCGAGAGAACAGCGCCGCAACTCGCGCGAGCACACCGGGCTTGTCCTCCACCAGCACGCTGAGGGTGTGAGTCGTGCTCATCCTTCGTTCACCTTGTCCTGTTCGTGCTGGTGCGACATGGCTTCGTGGATCACCGCGGGCTCGGCGGCCGACTCGTCCTCGTCGAACAGCGGACGGATGCCGCGCGCGGCCATGATCTCGTCGTTGCTGGTGCCCGCGGCGACCATCGGCCACACCTGGGCGTCCTTGCCGACGATGAAGTCGATCACCACGGGACGATCGTTGATGGACTGCGCCTCACGGATGGCGGCCTCGACGTCTTCTTCCCGCTCGACCCGGATGCCGTGGCAGCCGAGTGCTTCGGCGAGCTTGACGAAGTCGGGGATACGCAGGGTGTGCGTGCCGAGATCGGTGTTGGAGTAACGCTGTTCGTAGAACAGCGTCTGCCACTGCCGGACCATGCCGAGGTTGCCGTTGTTGATCAGCGCGACCTTGATCGGGACGCCCTCCACCGCGCAGGTGGCCAACTCCTGGTTGGTCATCTGGAAGCAGCCGTCACCGTCGATCGCCCACACCTCTTTGTCCGGTGCGCCCATCTTGGCGCCCATGGCGGCCGGAACGGCGTAGCCCATGGTGCCGAGACCGCCGGAGTTCAGCCAGGTGCGCGGGTTCTCGTACTTGATGAACTGGGCGGCCCACATCTGGTGCTGCCCGACGCCCGCGCAGTAGATCGCGTCGGGTCCGGCCAGCCGGCCGAGCGCATCGATGACGAATTCGGGTGAGAGCGAACCGTCGCTCGGCGTGTTCCAACCGAGCGGGTAGCTCTTGCGGATGCCGTCGAGGTACTTCCACCATTCGCCGAGTGCGAGCAGCGGCGCCGAGGTGGTGGCGGGATCGGACTTCAGCGTCTCGATCAGCTCGGCGATCACCTCGCGGCAGTCACCGACGATCGGGACGTCGGCGTGCCGGTTCTTGCCGATCTCGGCCGGGTCGATGTCGGCGTGGATCACCTTGGCGTCGGGTGCGAAGGAATCCAACTGGCCGGTCACGCGGTCGTCGAAACGCGCGCCGAGGGTGATCAGCAGATCAGACTTCTGCAGCGCGGCGACCGCGCCGACAGTGCCGTGCATGCCGGGCATGCCCATGTTCAATGTGTGACTGTCCGGGAACGCGCCGCGCGCCATCAGGGTGGTGACCACCGGGATGCCGGTCAGTTCGGCCAGTTCGAGCAGCTCGGCCGAGGCATCGGCCTTGATCACGCCACCGCCGACATAGAGCACGGGCTGCTTGGCTTCCATGATCAGCCTGGCCGCCTCGCGCACCTGCTTGCCGTGCGGCTTGGTGACCGGACGGTAGCCGGGCAGCCGCATCTCCGGCGGCCAGCTGAAGGTGGTGTTCGCCTGCAGCACGTCCTTCGGGATGTCGACGAGCACCGCGCCGGGACGACCGCTCGCGGCCAGATAGAACGCCTCGGCCATGATGCGCGGGATGTCGACGCCCTCGGTGATGAGGAAGTTGTGCTTGGTGATCGGCATGGTGATGCCGGAGATGTCGGCTTCCTGGAACGCGTCCGTGCCGATCAGGCTGCGGCCGACCTGGCCGGTGATGGCGACGATCGGAACCGAGTCCATCTGGGCGTCGGCGATCGGGGTGACCAGGTTGGTCGCGCCGGGGCCCGAGGTGGCCATGCACACGCCGACCTTGCCGGTGGCCTGGGCATATCCGGTCGCGGCGTGGCCCGCACCCTGCTCGTGGCGCACCAGCACGTGGCGCACCTTGACGGAGTCGAAAAGCGGGTCGTACACCGGAAGAATCGCGCCGCCGGGAATGCCGAATACAGTGTCGACGCCGAGTTCCTCGAGCGAACGGACGACCGACTGCGCGCCGGTGACCCGCTCGGGCGGGACCTGGCGGCGGTTCGCCGCGTTCGTCGGGATGCCAGCGGGCGATGCCGGCTGATTCGCCGAGGGCGCCGGCCTGCGGGCCGAGGGCCCTGGCCGGGCGGTTGGTGCGCTCACCGTCTTGGTTTCCTCACTGCTTGTCGTTCGTACCCCGGACAACACTTGCTGTGCACGCGGTGCATGCGTCGCGCCGTGGTCCGGAACTCGGTATCGATAGTCCGAACACAAAAAAGCCCCCGGACAGCATGGCTGTTCGAGGGTGGCGCGTCGCGCGCGAGCTGACGTATTCGACTCAGATAGTCAGGCTCAACGCTGGACGCGCCGGCCGATTACGAGCAACTCGTTTCGATTCACGCGCATGACGGTATGTGTGCGCGAGCCGATCAGTCAAACAAGTCCCATTATGTGAGACAGAGTGGGTGCTCGAGTCTGTCCACCATGATGCGAGGATGGTGGTGTGTCATCACCGCATCAGTCCGTGCCACCGGCTAAATCATCCCACATCTCCGACGACGGATCGGATACGGGTAGCTCGACGGACCCGGCGCAGCCGCCGCGGGCCGCAAAGATCATCCGGGTGCCGCAGCTGGCCTACCTGGGTGTACTGGTGCTGTTGTTCTGCGTGTTCTTCCCGTTCGTCGGCTGGCCGATCGCGCTGTGGTGGCTGCTGCTGATCCCCGTCGCGGTGGCGGTGTGGATCTATCGCACCAGGACCACCGTCTCCGAGGACGGGCTGGATCTGCGCACCGTATTCGGTGCACGGCACCTCGACTGGTCGCAGGTTGCGGGGGTGACGATCCCCAAGCGCGGGTTCGTGCGCGCCCACCTCACCGACGACAGCGATGTGAAACTTCCCGCAGTCAGCTACGACCGGCTGCGCGATCTGATCGACGCGTCGGGTGGCCGGATCCCGGACCTGTTCGCCGCGGAGGCCGCGGCCTGGGAGGCCAAGGTCGAGGCCGAGCGGAAAGAGGCCGAGAAGGGAAAGGCAGAAGCGGAGCGCGCGGAGGCGAAGGACCTCGCGGCCGAGCCTGCGGACACGGACACGGACGGCACCACGACCAAGGCAGGCGACGGCGAAGCGTAGGACCACCAGCGGCGCGGTGCGTTATCCCCCGAACCGGTATGCGCATCCTCGTCGATCTATCGGCTTGACTTCCGTCGGTAGGCTGACAGCCGGATGCGCGATCTGGTGACCGCGTGGGACGGATGACCCCCGCCCCAATTCACCAGACCTGTGGACACCGACGGTGCCGGAACCGACACAACCGATGACACCGTCAGCGCCGACGCCAACCCTGCGCGGCGACACCATCCCGAACACAGACCGACAGCGAGAGCGCAGTTCGACGGCGGCCCGCCGCCGATGACCGGCACGCGGCCCGCACGCGCGCGGGAGTAACGTGGACGACCGTCGAATTCGCTCGGCGCCGCCGAGCGAATCTGCGCAGTCGCAACTCAGCCCCCGCGACCTCCCGAGGATTCATACATGCCACCGCTTCGTTCACGGACAACCACCATCGGCCGCAATGCCGCAGGCGCTCGCGCACTGTGGCGCGCCACCGGTATGACCGACTCCGACTTCGGCAAGCCGATCGTCGCCATCGCGAACTCCTACACCCAGTTCGTGCCGGGGCACGTACATCTGAAGAACGTCGGCGAGATCGTGGCCGACGCGGTGCGCGCCGCGGGCGGTGTGCCGCGTGAGTTCCACACCATCGCGGTCGACGACGGCATCGCCATGGGTCACGGCGGCATGCTCTACTCGCTGCCTTCGCGCGAAATCATTGCCGACTCGGTCGAGTACATGGCGAACGCGCACACCGCCGACGCGCTGGTGTGCATCTCCAACTGCGACAAGATCACTCCCGGCATGCTCAATGCCGCAATGCGCCTGAACATTCCGGCCGTGTTCGTCTCCGGCGGTCCGATGGAGGCAGGCAAGGCGGTTGTCGTCGGCGGTGTCGCGCAGGCACCGACCGATCTGATCACCGCGATCGCGGCCAGCGCCAATATGAACGTCAGCGAGGAAGGGTTGAGCGAGGTCGAGCGCAGTGCGTGTCCGACCTGTGGCTCCTGTTCCGGCATGTTCACCGCGAACTCGATGAACTGCCTCACCGAGGCGCTCGGACTCGCGTTGCCCGGCAACGGTTCCACGCTGGCCACCCACCAGGCTCGGCACGCGCTGTTCGAGCGCGCGGGCAAGGTGATCGTGGACATCGCGAATCGCTGGTACCGCGAGGACGATGCGTCGGTACTGCCGCGGAATGTGGCCAACGCCAAGGCCTTCCGCAACGCGATGGCACTCGACGTCGCGATGGGCGGCTCCACCAACACGGTGCTGCACACGCTGGCCGCCGCACAAGAGGGTGAGATCGACTTCGATCTGCACACGATCGAGGAGACCAGCCGCCAGGTGCCGACCCTGTCCAAGGTCTCCCCCAACTCCGACTACCACATGGAAGATGTGCACCGAGCCGGCGGCATCCCCGCCATCCTCGGCGAGCTGCGGCGCGCGGGCCTGCTGGAGACCGACGTCAGCACGGTGCACACCAAGAGCTTCGACGAGTGGCTCGACACCTGGGATATCCGCTCCGGCAAGGCTTCCGAGGAGGCCATCGAGCTGTTCCACGCCGCGCCCGGTGGCGTGCGCACGACCGAGCCGTTCTCCACGAACAACCGCTGGTCCTCGCTGGACACCGACGCCGAGGGCGGCTGCATCCGTGACCTCGAGCATGCCTACACCAAAGAAGGCGGCCTGGTCGTGCTGCGCGGCAATATCGCCGTCGACGGCGCTGTCCTCAAGACCGCCGGCATCGACGAGGAGCTGTTCTCGTTCCAGGGTCCCGCGGTGGTCGTCGAATCTCAGGAAGCGGCCGTCTCGGCGATCCTCGGCAAGAAGATCAAGCCGGGCGACGTGATCGTGGTGCGCTACGAGGGCCCGAAGGGCGGGCCCGGCATGCAAGAGATGTTGCACCCCACCGCCTTCCTGAAGGGTGCGGGCCTCGGCAAGGAGTGCGCGCTGATCACCGACGGCCGCTTCTCCGGCGGCACCTCGGGTCTGTCGATCGGCCACATGTCCCCCGAGGCCGCGGGCGGCGGCGCGATCGGCCTGATCGAGGACGGCGACCAGATTCGCATCGACGTCACCACCCGCACCCTCGAGGTGCTCGTCGACGATGCCGTCCTGGCCGAGCGTCGCGCGAAAATGGAAGCGTCCGAACGCCCCTGGCAGCCCGTCGACCGCGTCCGCCCCGTCACCACGGCCCTGCGCGCCTACGCCGCTCTCGCCACCTCGGCCGACAAGGGCGCTGTTCGCTACGTCCCGTAGCAGCTCGCCCGAACGGCGCCCCATGTCGAACGACAGGGGGCGCCGTTTTCGTTGGGCGGAACCTTCGTCCCGCGCTGCTGCACGAACGAGCGGCGGAGAGCGTTACTCGACGTTGGCTGCGGCCATATCCCGTTCGGCGGCAAGCCGACCGGCAACGAACAACGACCCCTGGAGCCGCCTCCATTGGCAGACACCAGAATCCAAGCGCTTCGCTGATGAACGGGACATGACCGAGCGGTCTACTCGACACGTGCCGTAGCCATGTCCCGTCACCGACGAACGAACGGCATCCCTCATATCGGTCAGGGGGACGCCGTTCGCTATCGATCCATATGCGGGACCAGACAACTGATCTGGCAAGTACATGGGTAACTCACCACGCACGCTGGGAGGTCAGCCGAGCACCAGGCACAGGACGTGGACGCGAGCCTCGCGGCACCGACCGGTACGACCTGAATATTCGGGGATGCGGACTACCAGGGACCGATGCCGATCAAGGGGTTGCCACCGTGCAGCCAGATCCAGGTGCCGACGGCGGCGGCGATGGCGAGGATCAGGACGGCGAAGGAGCCGTAGGCGGGGCGGGTGGCCCAGCCGCGGTTGCGGTCGAAAGACAGGCGACCCGGTCCGGTCAGGATGATCACTGCGGCGGCGCCCGCCAGGATGGATTCCAGTTCGACGCCGGTGGCGACCTTGTATTGGAAGCCGGGAAGCATGCCCTGCTTCCAAGCCCACGCGTCCAGGATGACCGCGAGCACGGCGCCCGCGGCGAGCGGGGTGGCCAGGCCGAGGACGAGCAGTCCGCCGCCGCCGAGCTCGCCGGCCGTCACGAGGATGGTGGCCATCGTCGGGTGGTCCCATCCGCCGTTGGCCATCATGTCGCGGGTGCCGTCCAGGCCGGGCCCGTGGAACCAACCGGCGAGCTTCATCAGGCCGTGGTAGATGAAGGTGCCGCCGATGACCAGGCGCAGCACGAACAGTCCCAGATCGAGGGTGCCGCGGCGATTGTCACCGTTGCGACGGCGCAGCGGTCGACTCGGCTCGCTCGGCGGGTTCGCGGCGGGCGGGATGCTGGCGTACGCGTAGGCGGGTGCAGTGTCTGCCTGGTTCGCCTGCTCGCCGACTGCGGGGACCTCGGGGTCGAGACCGAGCTCGTCGTCCGTGCGCGGCACGTCCTTGGTCAGCTCGGGGCCCTTCCCCAGCGAAGAGAGCTGTTCGGTCGGTGAATCGAACGGGCTGCTCACACCGCTGCCGGTGGTCGAAACCGCCTCCTGCTCCGCCGTCGACGGCGGCGTGCCGCCTGCGGATCCGGTGGCCGCAGGTGTGTCATTCGACTTGTCGGTCATGACGCCCCCTCGCCGACACTCGGCTCGGGCGCGCTCGACGCGCACTGTGACATGGTTTCCTCGCTCACGACCGCACCTCACCCATGTTCGGCTCCGGCGCGCGCGAGGCGCACTGTGTTGATCGTTCGCTCACAGACTCGCTCACGGCTTAACACCCTATGCCGCCGCGGGCGACGACGGGCGGTCTGCAAGCAACGGCGTGTCAGCATCCGGGGTTTTCGGGCGACAACACCCGACCCGGGAGGGGCGCGGCGGCCAGTGTTTCCGTAACGTCTGAACCATGAGTTTGGTTGTCGCGGGCCGCGTCGCCCTGAGCTTGGCGCTCGGCTCCGTCCTGCTGGCAGGCTGCGCCCGGTTCGATGATTCAGCTTCCAGTCCGTTCACCCCCGAGCCGACCGTCAATCCCGCCGACCCCAAACCGCCCAAGCAGCCGCCGACCCCGGGCGCTCGCCCGACCGGGCCGTGCATCGACCCCGACCCGGCGGTCGTGGCGACCTGCCTGGACACCACCGGCGGTCTGATCGCCCTCGGCGACAGCGCACTGGTGGCCGAGCGGCGCACCGGACGCATCCTGAAGGTGGTACCGGTGGACCCGAGCAGCCCGCAGGAAACTCCGACGGAGGTCGCGCGCGTCGACGTGGACGGCTCCGGCGACGGCGGGCTCTCCGACATCGCACTCTCCCCGACCTTTCGCGAGGACGGGTTGATTTACGCCTACATCACGACCGCCACCGACAATCGGGTTGTCCGCATTGCGGAGGGCGGCCCGCCGAAGGCGATCCTGACCGGAATCCCCAAGGGCGCCACCGGTAACCACGGTTCGATCGAGTTCGTCACACCGACGCAGATGCTGGTGTTGACCGGCGATGCGGGCAATCCGAGCGCTGCCGTGTCACCGTCCTCGCTGGGCGGCAAACTGCTGCGGGTCAACTCCCCCGCGCCCGGGTCGACGGCGGAGGTCGTGGTGTCGGGCATCGGCACCGCGGGCGATGTCTGTGGCGACGGCAAGGACAGCGTCTGGATCACCGACCGCACCGCGACCGAGGACCGCCTGCAACTGCTCGCCAAAGACAGCACTGTCACCACCGCGTGGACCTGGCCCGACCGTCCCGGCGTCGCAGGATGCGCGGCGGCCAGCGACGGCGTTGCTATCGCACTGACCGGAGCGAAAGCGGTGGCGATCGCCGTCGCCGACCCGAATACGCACGCGGTGACCTCCTCGCCCAGCCTCATCGCACAGGACAAGTACGGACAGCTCGGCGGCGCGGCGGCCGGCGGCGACGGCACCATCTGGGTGGCGACGGTCAACAAGACCGATGGTCAGCCCGGACCGTTCGACGACCGCGTAGTGCGGATCCCGCCGCCGCAGGGCGGTGGCGGGTCGGACTGACCGCACGATGCCGATCGGGCCGCAACACCTGGTGTTGCGGCCCGATTCTATTGCGGCAGGAAGTAATTCAGCCCGAACTCAGCCGCAGGCGGCGAGCACGAGTTCGCGCACCCGGGCGGCGTCGGCCTGCCCGCGGGTGGCCTTCATGACATCACCGACGATCTTGCCCGCGGCCTGGACCTTGCCGGAGCGGATCCGATCGGCGATGTCCGGGTTCGCGGCGAGCGCCTTCTCGACCTCGGCCTGCAACGCGCTGTCGTCGCTGACCATGCCCAGCCCCTTGGCGGCCACGATCTCGGCCGGGTTGCCCTCGCCCGCCAGCACGAAGTCGACGACCTGCTTGGCAACCTTGTTGTTCACCGTCTTCGCCTCGACCAGCTTGATCACCTCGGCGACCTGGGCGGGCGTGATGGGCAGGTCCTCCAGCGAAACCTCACGCTCCTTGGCCTTTTCGGTGAGGTAGGCAACCCACCAGGAGCGGGCCTCATTGGCCGGGGCGCCCGCGTCGACGGTGGCGATGATGAAGTCGAGCGCGCCCGCGTTGACGAGGTCACGCATCACCTCATCCGACAGCTCCCAGTCGGCCTGGATCCTGGCGCGGCGCAACCACGGGTACTCGGGAATGGTGGTACGCAGCTGCTCCACCCAGTCCGTTTCGGGCGCAACGGGTTCCAGATCGGGCTCGGGGAAGTAGCGGTAGTCCTCCGCGGTTTCCTTGACCCGGCCCGGCGAGGTGCTGCCGTCCGCCTCGTGGAAGTGGCGGGTCTCCTGCACGATGCTCAGACCCTCGGCCAAGCGCGCGGCCTGACGCCGCATTTCGAAGCGAACCGCGACCTCGACACTCTTGAGCGAGTTCACGTTCTTGGTCTCGGTGCGGGTGCCGAATTCCTGTGCGCCGACGGGCATCAGCGACACGTTGGCATCGCAGCGCAGCGAGCCCTGCTCCATCTTGACGTCAGAGACGCCGAGCGACTTCAGCACCTCACGCAGGGCGGTCACGTAGGCGCGTGCCACCTCCGGCGCACGCTCCCCCGAGCCGGTGATCGGCTTGGTGACGATCTCGATCAGCGGCACACCGGCCCGGTTGTAGTCCAGCAGTGAGTGACTCGCGCCGTGGATGCGACCGGTCGCACCACCGACGTGCAGCGACTTGCCCGTGTCCTCTTCCATGTGCGCACGCTCGATCTCGACGCGGAAGACGCTGCCGTCGTCGAGCACCACATCCAGGTGGCCTTCGGTGGCGATCGGCTCGTCGTACTGGCTGATCTGGTAGTTCTTGGGCTGATCGGGGTAGAAGTAGTTCTTGCGCGCGAACCGGCCCCACGGGGTGATCGAACAGTTCAGCGCCAGCCCGATCCGGATCGCCGACTCGACCGCCTTCTCGTTCACCACCGGCAGCGAGCCCGGCAGTCCGAGGCACACCGGGCACACCTGAGTGTTCGGTTCCGCGCCGAACTCGGTGGGGCAACCGCAGAACATTTTGGTCGCGGTATTCAGCTCGACGTGAACCTCCATGCCCAGCACCGGCTCGAACCGGGCGATGACATCGGCATAGTCCATCAGGTCGTCGGAGGGTGCGCTCATGGCGATAAGTCTATTCACCCGCCCGCCGTCGGATTCCGAGGGTTCCTGCGGCCGATCCGGCGGCGGCTACCAGCCACTATCGGCAGCCACGTCGATCACCGTCGGGTGTCGGAGTGGCTGCGATTACTTCGGCGGTATCCGCTGGGTCAGCCAGGTGGTGACGTAGGTCAGCACCTCTGGCGAGATGGTGGTCTCGATATTGTTGTATTCGCTGGGCAGGCCGGTCTCGGTGGGCTGCATAAGGTGGTTGAGGCCGGGGAAGGTGAGCACCGTCGCGTCGGGGTCGGCGGCGAGGTTGTCACGCATCGGCTGTTCGTTCTGGGCGGCGGGAACCTGGAGGTCTTTGCCACCGTAGAAGGCGAGGACCGGCACACGCAGCGCCTTCAGCGCGGGTGCCGGATCGTAGGCGACCAAAGCCGCGAAGTACGGGGTGATCTGGGCTTCGAGGTCGGCTGCCTTGGCACGCTTGTCCGCCGGGAGGGTGGCGTTCTGTTCGCGGGCCAGTTTCTTGGCACCCTCGATATCGCCGGTCCGCAGCAGGGCGGTAACCGCGGTGGTGTCGCGGACCTGCGCGCCCAGTTCGTCGGGCGGGGTGCCCTGTGCCGCGCCGATCAGTTGTGTCTGCTCGTTCACCACATCGGCGCCGACCACGGACGGGCCTGCCATCGCGATGACGAACGCGACACCACTGTCGGGGCGCGAGGCCGCCAGTGGCGCGAGGTAGCCGCCCTCGCTGTGGCCGAACAGTCCGACCCGAGCCTGGTCGATGCCCGGACGGCCGCGCAGGAAACTCACACCTGCCGCGGCATCGCCCGACAGGTCGGTGTAGTTCGCTGCGTCGAGGTTGCCGCCGGTGCCGCCGACACCGCGGTCGTCGGTGCGCAGCACCGCGTACCCCGCGCGGGTCAGGGTGTTCGCGAGGAGCAGGAACGGCTTGTGGCCCATCAGTGTCTCGTCACGATCCTGGGGGCCGCTACCGCTGATCAGCAGCACCGCAGGGAAGGGTCCGTTGCCCTGCGGCTGGGTGAGCGTGCCCGCGATGGTGATGTCACCGCTGCGGTAGGTGATGTCCTCGGAGCGGTACGGGAAAGGCGGTTTCGGCTCCTGTGGCCGTGGGAGCGGAGCGACCTTGCCGCGCTCCATCGCCAACACGAAACTCTGCCCGCCCTGGATGAAGTCACCGGTGATCTTGCCCGCGCCTGCGTCGTACCTGCCGTGGAACTTCGGGTCACCCGGGATGTCGGCGATGGCGAATTCCACCGCGTCACGGTCGGTCTTCACGTCCTTCAGCGGTGTCTCGTGCACACCCTGCACGGGGATATCGATAGTGGCGGTGCCGTCGTCGGCGAAGCTCACCCCGATCTCGATCGGCTTCCCCGGGGTCTGGATCATCCCCCTCCAGTCACCGGTCACCGGGTTCGGCGGGTTGTCGGATTCCGACGAACACCCGGCCACCACGGCGGCAACGACAAACAGAACGAACGCGATCACTCGTCCATTGCGCATAGCCACCACAGTACCGACGCCGCGACATTCATCGGATGAATCAACGGGCAGCGGCGTGCAATCGGTCGGCCCGACCCGTATACAGCGAACCGCGACCTCGATGAGTACGGCTCGCTGCGGCGGATGCGAGCGCCTCGGGTTCAGCCGAAGAATGCCTCCGCTTCGCGGTAGCGGTCTTCGGGGACCCGCTTCAACTGCTTGGTGGCCTCCGACAGCGGGACCAGGTCGATCGATGTGCCACGCAGGGAGACCATTTGGCCGAAGTGTCCCGCGTGCACGGCTTCGGCGGCGTGTAGGCCGAAGCGGGTGGCGAGGACGCGGTCGTAGGGGGTCGGGCTGCCGCCGCGCTGGACGTGGCCGAGGACGGTGGTACGGACTTCCTTGCCGATGCGGCGTTCGATTTCGGCGCCGAGCTGCTGGGCGACGCCGGTGAAGCGTTCGTGACCGAACTCGTCGATACCGCCCTCGCGCAGCGCGAATCCGGAATCCGGCGCCGGGTGCGCGCCCTCGGCGACAACGCAGATGAAGTGCTTGTCGCCGCGCTGGAAGCGGCGCTTGATCATGGTGCACACCTCGTCCACGTCGAACGGCACCTCGGGCACCAGGGTCAGGTGCGCGCCTGCGGCCATGCCTGCGTGGATGGCGATCCAGCCCGCGTGGCGTCCCATCACCTCGACGAGCATCACACGCTGATGCGATTCCGCGGTGGTGTGCAGCCGGTCGATTGCCTCGGTGGCGATAGAGAGTGCGGTGTCGTGGCCGAACGTGACGTCGGTGCAGTCGATGTCGTTGTCGATGGTCTTGGGCACCCCGACCACGGGGACCCCTTCGTCGGACAGCCAGCTCGCAGCGGTGAGTGTGCCTTCGCCGCCGATCGGGATGAGCGCCTCGATGCCGTTGTCGTCGAGGGTCTGCCTGATCTGTCCGAGCCCGGCGCGCAGCATGTCCGGATTGGTGCGTGCGGTGCCGAGCATGGTGCCGCCCTTGGTGAGCAGCCGGTCGGTGCGATCGTCGTTGAGGATCGGGATCTTCCGGTCCTCCAATAGACCACGCCAGCCGTCCTGGAAGCCGATGATCGCGTCTCCGTAGCGGCCGTTCGCTGTGCGAACGACGGCGCGGATGACCGCGTTCAGTCCTGGGCAGTCTCCGCCTCCGGTCAAGACTCCGATGCGCATGGCCGATATCTTGCCCCGCACCGCGGGACGGTAGGGCCCCGCCCCCGTGAACCCTGGGTTACGGAAACGGTCAGTAGACATAGACAATCGCATTCTCGCCGCCGGTGCAGGTGACGAACTCGTGGCCGGCTGTGCATTCCATGGTGTAGTCCCGTTCCTTGGCCTGGCTGTAGGCGACTATCGAGCGAGTGCTTCCCGCCTCGCTGACGCCGCCCGCATAAACTTTGCGCACTTCCTCGGCAAAGGGGCAACTGGTGACCTCGTTGCCTACCGCCGACGAACTGAATCGACCGAACGCCTGTAGGTCTCCCCCATGCCCCCTCTACCGAGCAACGAACGCACTCGTAGGGACCCAATCGCGTCTCGGCCCTCGACTGCGTGACGTCCACCCGTTACCTCCACCTTGCGGATGCGCCTGCGAGCACCGCAAACCAGGGGTCCCGCAACCTCACCCGATAGTCGCGATTGTCAGGTGTTGTCGTTACCCGGTCAAGTCAGGAGCAGGCGCCGCCGGAAAGTTCATCGAGGTGCTGTGACATCAGCGTCGCCAACTTGTCCAGTACCGTCATTCCGTCCGAGAACGCACCCGAATCGGGTTGTGCAGCAATAGCGACGGCGATCTGACCACCCGGCGTCGGCACCAGCCCGAACTGCCGCACCAGGTATGCGCCGGAGAGGTCGGGACCCCAGCCGCCCTTGAATTCGGCGCCGGTGAACGCGCCCAGTCCCCAGCGCTGGTTGGGCGTGATCTGCTCCATCAGCGTGATGACGTTCCCCGTCTGCGGCAGGCACGGCAGCCGCGACACGAAGCGAACCTGGTCGGCCAGCGTCCACTCCGCCTGACCGAATGCCGAGTGCTCGGATCTGGTCCTCGTCGGCGGCACCGTGGTCCTGGTGTCACCGCCCTCACGCAGCACGGCCTCCACCGCCTTCGCCGCTTCCTGACCGCTGCCCAGCGATTGCCACAGAGTGTCGGCGGCCGCATTGTCCGAGGCGGTGATCGCCGCGGTGGCAGCATAGGTCGAGTTCGCGGAATTGCGGCGCAACGCGGCAACCGTCAGTGGGACCTTCATGGTCGACCAGGCGGGGCCGGTGGTCCAGTCACCGAAGGTGACCATTTTGTCGCCGCCGACCGGCATGATCGCCATGCCGACATGGCCGCGCAGGCCCGCCTGCAGTTCGACGAATCCGGCGGCGAGCGTGCCGGGAATGGTCATCGACAGATGCTGCTGGTCGGTGTGCGCCGCGGCCTGGGTGATGCTCGACGGCGGCGCCGGCGAGTTCGCACCGGAACCGGTCCCACAGGCGGTCAGCGGAAGCAGCGTGACCAGCGCCGCGGCGCCGAAAACCGTTCGGAAGTGCCTGGATCGATCAGTAGACATACACCACCGCGTTCTCACCGCCGCTGCACGTGACCACTTGGCCCTCTGCGACGCAATTCATCGTGTAAGTCCGGCCGGTGACCGGGCTTGTCGCCACCACCGAGCGTGGTGCGCGTGAGACGTTGGCGGTGGCGGACTCGGCGTAAGCCCTGCGGACCTCTTCTGCGAACTCGCAACTGGTTACCTGGCTGCCCGCGGCCACCCGGGTGAATGCCCCACGCCCGGGCCCGCCTGCCGAGCAGGGGCGCGCGCTCTCGGGCAGCGCGACCGGAGTGGACGACGTGGGCGCGGAGGTCGTCGTGGGCGCTGTCGAGGTGCTGGGTGTGCTGCTGTTGCGGGTCGTCGGCGCCACCGACGCCCCGGCCTCGACGCCGGTGGCAGAGGTCCCTGAGTCGCTGGAGCCGAGCAGCTGCCAGCCCACTACACCGCCGACCGAAAGCACGACGACGGCGAGCACACCGATCAGGATCGGCGTCACGATCGATCGCCGCTGCGGTGGCGGGAAGTACGGGTCCGCTGCCGAATCCGGCCCGTAGTAATCGTCGTCGTCGTCATAGTCGCCGGGAGACACATAGTCTTCGCGGGCGCGAGAATCGGCCGCCGCCGAATAGTCGGGTGCGCGCAAGTCACGACCTGCGGCGTGCTGCGGTTGGTACGCCTGCTGGAAAAGCGAATTCGACGGGCTACCGGAGAACTGTTGGGGATCCGAAAAAGGCTGTGCCTCGGGATAGAACGGCCGCTCAGGACGCTGCGGCGCCTCGTACCGCTGCGTTTCCTGGGCCTGCTGTGGATCCGAATACTGTTGTGCACCAGGATGTTGGTCCGCGAACGGAGGCGGTCCGGAATTCGGCTGCGGTACTGCATAGTGCTGCGGGTCCGCGTATTGCTGCGCGCCGGGATGTTGCGCATCCGAATACGGCTGCGGCTGCGAGTACTGCTCGCTTTCCTGATACAGATGCGCATCCGGAAAAGGCCGAACGGGCGGCTGCTGCGTCGGCTGATAGGGCGCGGGCGGTCCGAACGGCGACCCCGCAGGCTGTTGCGGCGGCAGCGGCGTGAACTGGAGGTCGGTCTGAGTCACCACTGTCGGGCCGGTGGGGTGGATCACCAGCTCGCCCGTCGTCTCCGGCGGAATGAAGGCCGAATGCCGTTGCACCAGGGTGGGATCGGACTGACCGAAGGTCGCGGGGTCCGGCGCACGCACCACGAACGTGGGACTGCTCGCCGTCGCCGGGCTGCCAAGGGCAGCTCGGGCGGCCCGCGCCAAATCCGCCGCCGTGGGATACCGGTCGGCGGGGTCCTTGGCCATGCCGCGGGCGATCACCGCGTCCATCGAGGCCGGGATCCCCGGCCGCTGCACGCTCGGTCGCGGTGGCGGCTCGGACAGGTGCGAGCGGATCAGCACACTCATGCTCGCCACCGGGAAGGGAGTTGATCCGGTGAGGCACTCGTGCAGCACACAGGCCAGCGAATAGATGTCGGCGCGGCCGGTCACCGGGCCGACGTCGAACCGCTCCGGCGCCATGTAGGTATAGGAGCCGATGGCCATCCCGACCTGGGTCATCGCGCTGTCGCCCTCGGTATGGGCGATGCCGAAGTCGACGAGATAGGCGAAATCCGCGTCGGTCACCAGGATGTTGGCGGGCTTGACGTCGCGGTGCACCAGGCCGTCGGCGTGTGCGGCGTCCAAGCCCGCGGCGATCTGCTCGATGATCCCGATCGCGCGTTCGGCGCTCAACGCCCCCTGGTGGCGCAGCAACGAACGCAGATCTATGCCGGGCACCAGGCGCATGTCGATGAACAGCACGCCATCGATCACGCCCCAATCGTGGATGGGGATGATGTGCGGCTCGGCCAGTCGTGCGGCGGCCTGTGATTCGCGCCGGAAGCGCACCTGGTAGGCCGGGTCCTGGGCTAGCTCCTCCGAGAGCAGCTTCACCGCAACCACGCGGTCCTTCACCGCGTCGTAGGCCTCGTAGACCTCGCCCATGCCGCCTTTGCCGAGTAGCGAGCGCAGCTCATACGGCCCGAATCGACTTCCGACCCTCCGACCTGGTCCGTCCACCCCGTCATTCCTCCACATCCTGGGCCGAGATCACGCACCGCCAATCACGTCGGTTCGCGACCGGGTTCTGCCCGTCGAACAGTGGATTCTCCTGGTGATACCACCCCGTGGTCAAACGCAAACACGATTGCGGCGGCCCGATCGCGCAGCTCGAGCTTGCCGAATATGTGTCCGACATGGCTTTTCACGGTGACTTCCGAGATGCCGAGTTCACGAGCGATCTCGGTGTTGACTCGGCCGCGGCCGATCAGTTCGAGCACTTCGTACTCGCGTACGGTCAGCTCCGCGAGCCGGGAGTCATGGGGGCGCACGGGTCGCACGGTGCGGTAGGCGGTGAGCACCCGGCCGGTGACCGCGGGGTCGAGCCAGGCTCCGCCCGCGGCCACTGTCCGCACCGCGCGGATCAGATCCTCGGCGGGCGAATCCTTGAGGATGAATCCGGCCGCCCCCGCGCGCAGCGCACCCGACAGCAACTGGTCGTCGTCGAAGGTGGTGAGCACGAGAACCGGCGGGGCGTCGTCTTTGGTATGCAGCATTCGCGTGGCATCGATGCCGCCGATGCGTTTCATACGCAGGTCCATGAGAACAACGTCGGGGCGTCCGTTCACGAGTGCGGCAGGCACTTCGTCCCCGTCCGCGCATTCCGTGACGACGAAACCGTCCCGCCGGCGCAGGATTCGCCGCAGTCCACCGCGAACGAGTTCCTGATCATCGACGACCAGAACGGCGACCTCGTCATTGGCCGGTCCCAGTGAGCTCACGCGCCCTCCCGCGCCGAGGTCTGGCCGAGTAGCGAGCACCACGGCCCGGATCGTCCTGCCAGCGGGAACTGCGCGCGCACCGACCAGCCGTCGTCGAAGGGACCGGCAGTGATCCGGCCGCCGAGTAATTCGGCCCGCTGTGCCATACCGGACAGCCCCATCCCGTGTCCTCGATTCGCCGGCAAGCCCCCGGGCAGTGTGTTGTTCACGACGAGGGTCACCGCGGCGGCGTCCACCGCGAGCCCTACCGTCACCGACGCGCCCGGCGCGTGTTTGACGACATTGGCCAGTGACTCCTGCCCGATCCGGTACAGCGCGAGCCCGACCGCCGCCGACACCGCGCCCAGGTCGGCGGTGCCGGTGTAGCGGACATCCAGTCCCGCGCGCACGAAATCACCGACCAGATCCTCGATGTCCTCGACGCCGGGTTCCGGAGCCTGCTTCGAGGGCGCTACGTCGAGCAGGCCGATGGTGCGCCGGATGTCGGCCATGGCCTGCCTGCCGAGCCGCTCCGCATCGACGAGCGCCTCGACCGCGTCGTCGACATCGCGATCGGTCTGCAGCGCGTGCCGCGCCGCGGTGAGATGCAGCAGCGTGATGCTCAGCGAGTGCGCGATCACATCGTGCACCTCGCGAGCGATCCTGCGACGCTCCTCGTCGGCGGCCCGAGCCGCCCGAATGTCCTGGAACTCACGTTCCTGGTACAGGAATCGGCGTTGGTACTGCATCATCACACCGACCAGCCAGCCCAGCGCGATCCCGAGGATGTACATCGGCAGGCCTTCCAGCCGCTCACCCGTCGGGCTCCACTGCAGATTTCCCGCCACGTCGAAGGCAAGCAGTTCCACCATCGCGACAACGCCGAAGAACACGCTGGCGCGCTTGGGTGCGATGGCGGCTATCTCGCCGACACTCACGATGAGAACGAACGGGGCGAAGTCCCCCGACACCGGCTGGATCAGGAACATTGCCGTCGCCGCCATCCCGGAGCATGCGACGATCCACGGCCACGGACGCACGCCGAATATGCAGAACAGCGGCGAGGCGATGAACATCACCAGCACGGCCAGCACTGGCACTGCCGTCGGGAAGTAGCTGTGCCGTTGCGCCGTCGCCGCGACGCCGACCAGAAACAGCGCCACATCGGCGCTGACGATCAAAGAGGGTGGGTAGTCGAACGGGAGTTCTTCGATGTTCTGCCTGGCCACCGCGATGGGGTGGCGCGCGAACGCGACGGTGCGTGACCAGACGGTCCCGGTCTCCCGGAACGGAATCGCCGGTCCGCCCGCAGGCGAGATCATGGCGCGGGTCACATCCATCATCCCAGGCTAACCGCCCGATCGGCCCTGGTCATCGTCCCTGGAGCGGTCCGACCCTCCTACCACGGGCGGAGATCGATTCGGGTCCGTGGCACGACGACAGCGCTTTTCGGCGTCCGTAGCGTGAACGGCATCCGCTCCGCGTTGCGTCATCCGCGGCCGGAGACGAACACATTCACGGAAGGCGAATGCCATGTCTTGGGAAGATCAGCACGCCCGAACCGACATTGTGCACACCGTGCTCACCCGCGCGGCCGTCGATCCGGACAGTCCAGACCTGTTCTCGGAAATCCCGGGGCTGGAACGGCTCTTCGGCGGCCCGGACGGCCTCTTGCTCGCACTCCGGTATCGGTGGAACCTACATCTCGACGCGAAAATGGAGCAGGCTCTGCTGGAGGGGAAGTCTGCTGTCGAGGTCTACCTCGAGCTCGCCTCGGAACAACCAGCGCTGCGGGCGGTGCTCGACGCGCACCATCGTCGCAGCAACCTGACGTCGCGGGCCATGGCGGGATAGACAACGAAAGAAAGTGGGGGACGCCATGTCGGATCACGCGATGTTGGAATTGTCGGACATTTCCAAGCACTACCGGGTGGGTGAACAGACCGTGCGCGCGCTCGACGGCGTCAGCCTGCGCATCGACCCGGGCGAATTCACCTCGATCATCGGACCGTCCGGCTCGGGCAAGAGCACACTGTTGCATCTGCTCGGCGCGCTGGACCGCCCCGATTCGGGGTCGATTCGCTTCCAGGGTGCGGAGATCGGCTCGCTGGAGGAGGAACGACAGTCCGAGTTCCGGCGCCATCGTGTCGGTTTCATCTTCCAGTTCTTCAACCTGCTTCCGACGCTGACCGCATGGGAGAACGTCGCGATTCCGAAGCTGTTGGACGGCACCGGATTACGCAAGGCCAAGCCGCGTGCGCTGGAGCTGCTCGACCTGGTCGGACTGGGCGACCGCGTCGCGCACCGCCCTGCCGAACTGTCCGGCGGTCAGATGCAGCGGGTCGCGGTGGCGCGAGCGTTGATCATGGACCCGCCGCTGATTCTGGCCGACGAACCCACCGGAAATCTCGACTCGAAGACCGGTGCTTCGATCCTGAAACTGCTCGGCAATATCGCGGGTAACGGCAACTCGGTGGTGATGGTGACCCACGATATGGGTGCCATCGAGTATTGCGATCGGGTGATCACGTTGCGCGACGGTCGGATCGGCTCCAACGACAAGGTCGACCGCACACAGCGCACGGTTCGGGCATGATCCGGGCTGCGTGGGATCGGCTGCGGCTGTTCAATATCGGCGAGCTGCTCGCGCATCGCGGCCGGACCCTCACGTCACTGACAGTGATGGCCGTATCAGCCGGCCTGCTCGTTGCGGTGTTCAGCATCTCCGGCTCGGTCACCGGTTCAGTGGATCGGCTCACCCGCAGCCTGGGCGGCAAGGCCGCGCTGGAGATCACCGGTGTCACCGACGCGGGCTTCGATCAGCAACTGCAACAACGGATCGCCACAACGCCTGGCGTCGAAAAGGCGGTGCCGATGTTGCGCGCCCAGATCGGCAGCGGCGCCGAACGCGCCCTGCTGATCGGCGCCGACGCGAGCATCGCCGCGCTCGGCAGCGAGCTGGCGGGCCCCATGGGCGCGCAGGCGGGCAAGCTGCTGAGCATGCCCAACGGCGTGCTCGTTGGTGCCGCGATGGGCCGCATCGAGGGCGAGAAATTCGCACTCGGATCCGGAACCGTCACCGTCGCAGGCATTCTCGACGGCAAAACATCCGAGCAGCTCAACGGCGGTCACATCGTCGCTGCCTCGCTGGGTGTGGCACAGCAGGTGACGGGGCGGACCGGGCGCCTGGACTCCATTCAGATCGTTCCCGCGCACGGCGCCGACCTCGCAACGCTGCGCGCCGCGCTCACCGAGGTCGTCGACGGCCGCGCCGTTGTCGCCGAACCGAGTCTGCGCACGGCCCAGGCGGGCGGGGCGATCCAGCTGGTCCGGTATTCGACGCTGATGTCCTCGGCCGCTGCGCTGATCGTCTCGGCGTTCCTCATCTACAACGCGATGAGTATGGCCGTCGCACAACGCAGGCCGGTGTTGTCGCTGCTGCGCGCCATCGGCGGCAAACGGGCGCCCATGGTGCGCGATCTGCTCGCCGAGGCGGCGCTGCTCGGTCTGCTCGGCGGCGCGGTCGGGGCGGTGCTCGGTGTCGTCATGGGCCGCAACGCAATCGACCGGCTGCCCGCCGCAATCGTGCAGTCGGTGGAGGCGCGCACCGAATACCTGGTGCCGTGGTACGCGATTCCCGTCGCGATCGCCGCGTGTGTACTCGCCAGCGTCGCGGCCGCGGCCATCGCGGCACGTCAGGTGTACAAGGTCGAGCCGATCGAAGCCTTGGTCCCGGTCGGGGTGGCACGGACCGACAGGGTGAATCCGATGCTGTGGTGGGCGCACATCGTGGTCGGGCTCGGACTGACCGGCGCGGCGATCAGCGTCGCCGAGGCCGACCTCGGTCGATTCTCGCTGGCCGCCATCTCCCTCTCGTTCGCCGCGGCCGTTGCGCTCTGCTTCGCCGCGACCGGTCCGATCGTGCGCGCGACCGCCGCGGTGGCCCGCCTGTTCGGCGCGCCCGGCGCCCTGGGCGCGACCACGCTGGAACGCGCACCGCGACGCGTTTGGGCAACGGCCATGACGGTGATGATCGGAGTGGCCGCCACCGTCGCTATGGGCGGTGCGTCGCGCAATATGGTCGATTCGGCCACCGCCACTTTCGACGACCTGGGCAGCACCGACCTCTATGTGAGTCCGACCGCCATGGAGCAATTCCCCACCGGGCCGATGCTGCCGAGCGACCTGCGGGACAAGATCGCGGCGATCCCCGGTGTGTCCGCGGTGAACCCGGCGCAGATGGCGTTCGCCACCCTCGGCAGCGGTCGCGTGATGTTGCAGGGGTATCCCACCGAGGTCGACGGTTCGGTGACCAGTGCGGTGGATCGAGATGTGGTGGCGCGCATGGCCGCGGGCGAGGGCGTGGTGATCTCCCGCGATGTCGCCAGATCACTCGGGGTGGACGCGGGCGCCGACGTCACGCTGCCGACACCGACGGGTGACCACACCACCACAGTGCTGCAGGTGATTCCGTACTTCTCCGCCATCGCCGGCGTGGTCGTGATGGATCTCGGGCAGATGCGTCAGTGGTACGAGCGACCGGGCGAGACGATCCTTGCGGTCACCCTGCAACCGGGCGTGGACCACAGCACGGTGGCGGCCGCGATCCGGCAGGTGGCCCCGGCAGGCATGCATGTCGACACCGGCGCGGCCACAGTGACCGCTATCTCGTCGAGCGTGCGGCAGGGTGCGGCGATGAGCGCGGCCATTCTCTGGATCGTGGTGCTGGTCGCGACGGTGGCGCTGCTGAACACACTGATGCTCTCGGTGCTCGAACGACGCCGCGAACTCGGCGTGCTGCGCGCCATGGGCACCAGCCGCAAGTTCCTGCTGCGCTCGGTGCTCGCCGAGGCCGCAGGCATCGGGTTGAGCGGCGCCGCACTAGGTCTCGCGGTCGGCGCGGCGGTGCAGTTCCTGGCCACGGTTGCGATGGGGCATGCCATGACCATCGATATCCACTACGCGCCGAGCCCGATCCTGCTCGTCTACGGAACCGCCGCCCTGGTGCTCGCCCTGCTCGGCTCCATCCCCCCGGCGCTGTGGGCTGCCCGGATGCCGATCGTGGAGGCGCTGGCCGTCGACTGAACCCCATCGCGGAAGACAGCAGCCCGTCGTGCGGCCTGCGCAGGAACGATGGGCTGCGGACGCTATAACGGCGCGGCGGCCCACCAGGTCAGCACGGCATCCTGGGCCGAAGGCGGCGCGGTCTGCGGGTCGCCCGAGGTGCCGTGATAGCTCATGTACAGCAGGTAATTCGAGCGAGCGGGATCGGATTCGAAGCTGACCACCAGTTTTGCCGTGTGATAGAACTGCGCGAGTGGGCCGGTCGGATCCGGAACGATCCATAGATGCGCCGCCTGTCCCGCGCCGTTCTTGCGCGACGGCGTCGCGGTATTCGGCGGTAGCGCGGCCACTACTGCCTGCGCGGCAGCAGCAGACTCGTAGCCGAGGATCGTGTAGTTCATATGATTGCTGTCGGCGACGTCACGGCTGCACTCCCACGCCACCACCCAGCGACTGGTTTGCAGCAGTTCATCTTTGAGCCGCACGCCGTCCGCGGGCTTGCGCGCCATACACTCCGCATCCTGGAATTCCGCGTCACCGAACGCGCCCGTGCCCTGCGGCAACAGACTCGGAAACGCGCGGCGACTCGGCGCCAGCGGATCCGCGGGCAGGGCGGTCGGGGTCGACACCGTCGTCGACGGCGCGGGCGACGCCGCAGAATCCTCGCCAGGATCCGAGTCGAAGGCCATGACCCCGAGGAACGCGACGACGGCGACCACCGCAACCACGACACCGAGTACAAGCCAGCCGATTGCGCCGGTGGAACGGCTCGGCGGCATCGGCTGTGCGCCACCATAATTCTGCCCGTTCGGCGGCGGATAGCCGGGCGGTGCCGCACCGGGATGTGAGGTCCCCGGGTGCTGCGACGCGGCCTGCATCGGCTGGGCGACACCGGGATTGACGGGAGGCTGCGCCGGGTAGGGCGAATGCTGCTGGGGCGCACCACCATATCCTGGCGAGGGCGCGGCCGGCGCGGGCACCTGCTGCGCGAATGCGGCCTGGTCGGCGGCAGCAACCTGTGCGGAAGGCACATGCGGCGGCGCTCCGGGCGGCATCGCGGCGACCGGATTCGCGGGCGGCACAGCGAGTGCAGGCCCCGGCCCGGGATATCCGGCAGGAGGGTAGGCCGGGTTGACCTGAACCGTTGCCGCGGGCACCGCCGACGCGGGCGCGGTGAGCGTCCGGCGCGCGGCCGCGGCGAACTCGGTGCAGGTGGCGAAGCGATGCTCGGGACGCTTGGCCATCGCCATGGCGAGCACCCCGTCCAGAGCCGGGTTGAGGCCCTGCCGTTTGGTGGCCAGTGGTGGCGCGGCGTATTGCAGATGGCCGCGGATGATGTCGTTCGGGTCGGGCGAATCGAACGGTGCCATTCCGGTGAACAGCCAGTACAGCGCGCAGGCCAGCGAGTACTGGTCGGAGCGATGGTCGAGGTGCCCACCGGTCATCTGTTCCGGTGACGCATAGGCCAGGGTCGCGGTGAACATGCCGACCTGGGTCAGGTGCGTGGAATCCTCACGCAACCGCGCGATACCGAAATCGGTGAGGAACACCCGCTCGCCCTGCCCGCCGACCGAACGCGCCAACATGATGTTCGCCGGCTTCACATCGCGGTGCAGCACGCCCATGCCGTGCGCGTAATCCAGTGCGCCCGCGACTCCCTCGATGATCTGCACCGCACGCTCGGGCGGCAGCGTCTGCGGATTCACCGTTGCCGCATCGATGCCGTCGATGTACTGCATGGAGATCCACAGCTGATCGTCCTCGGAGCCGCGGTCGTAGACGGCGACGATATTCGGGTGGTCCAAGTGCGCGGCCAGATCGGCCTCGCGTTCGAACCGCGCACGCAACTCGGCGTCGGTGAACAGCTCGCGGTTGAGCAGTTTCAACGCCGTCTGTCGAGACAGCCGAGGATGGCGCGCCAGGTACACCGACCCCATGCCACCCTGCCCGAGCAGACGCTCGATGGTGAACCCGGCAAACACCTCACCGCTGTTCAGCAACGCGACCCCCTTCGAGGTGATAACAGCACCGTCAGCCTAGTAGTCACAGCCGGACTTCGGTCCGCCCGCAACCCGCGCCTGGCCGAGCCGAGCCTAGCCAGCCGTCCGGCGGGTAGCCCCCTGGCCACGACGTTTCGAATTCTCCGCGAAAATCGGCAAAACTATCCATGAGGCATCATCATCGCGTCACCGTCCAACGGCGCGGTGATGATCTCCGCTGTTCGGTCACCGACCGAACGGGTATTCGGGTAGCAGAGGTAAGTTTTGCACCGCCGATGGACAACGGTCACGTGTTGTGGTGGTGGGGAGGACACGGTGGTGAGGTCTTGAGAACAGTTCGTGCGTGTCAGGCGGTGTTGCACTGTGCTGCCCTCGTCACGCTGCTCGCGATGACCTCCTGTGTCCTGTTGCCGGACAAGCACGAGCCTGCGGCCGCGCCGACGATCACCGTCGACACCGCCGGATCGTGGCATCCAGATTTGTCGGTCACGCTGCCCGACTCGCTCGCCGCGGATTTCACCCAGCTGCAACCCCATCTGCCCGGCCAGGTCGGGATGGCGGTCATGCCGGTCGGTGGCGGCCGGATGACCATCTTCGGCGACTGGACCAGCGGCATCGCGTGGTCGACCATCAAGGTTCCGCTGGCGATAGCTGCTCTGCGCCGCGACCCCGAAGGCGCGGCGGAGAACGCCGAGGCCGCGATCACTGTTTCGGATAACGGCGCGGCCGAGGCACTCTGGGAGTCGCTCGGCGATGGCCTCGAGGCGGCCCAGGCCGTCCAGGACATTCTCGACGAGGCGGGCGATGCTGTGACCGGTGTGCCCGGACCCCGAACCCGGCTGGACTACAACTCGTTCGGGGCGACCGAGTGGACGCTGGCCAATCAGGCCAGGTTCGCATCGCGGCTGCCGTGCCTTGCACAGGCTGCCACTGTGACCGACCTGATGGAACAGATCACGCCAGACCAGCGCTGGGGCCTCGGCTCGATCGCCGGCGCCGAATTCAAAGGCGGTTGGGGTCCGGACGACGACACCGGCGTCTATCTGGCTCGCCAATTCGGCGTGGTGCCGACCAAGTCCGGCAGCGTCGCCATCGCTCTTGCCGCACAAGCTGATTCGGGCCTGTTCGAGGACGCTACCGGCCTGCTCGACCGGATGGCCCAGCTGATCGAGCGCCACCTCGACGAGTTGCGCGGAGGTAAGTGCCCGCAATGACCGGCGCCGAGCACCGTGCCGGTCAGCCTGGCGTGACAAGTCCTGATTCGTAGGCCAGTACGACCGCCTGCGCGCGATCGCGCAGGTCGAGTTTCGAGAAGACCTTGGAGACATGAGTTTTCACGGTCTGCTCGGCGACGAACAGGGATTCCGCGATTTCGATGTTGGACATGCCTTTTGCGATGAGTTCGAGCACCTCGCGCTCGCGCGGAGTCAGGGAACCCAGCGCCGGAGTGGGTTTGGTGCGGGTCGCGGTGCGGCGTCGAGTGACATCCGCGATGAGCCGCCTGGTCACGGTGGGCGCCAAAAGCGCTTGGCCGTCGGCGACGACCCGGACCGCACGCACCAATTCCTCGGCGGGCGCATCCTTGAGCAAGAATCCACTCGCGCCGAGACTGAGCGCCTCGTAGACGTAGTCGTCGATGTCGAAGGTGGTGAGCATCAGCACCCGCACCGGCGGATCGAATCCGGCCGCGAGGATGGCGCGCGCGGCATCCAAGCCGTTCATCTCGGGCATCCGCACATCCATCAGCACCACATCCGGGCGCAGCCGTTTGGCCTCGGCGACTGCAACTTTCCCGTCCGGCGCGTCACCGACCACGCTGATATCGGGTTGCGCGGCGAGCAGCGCACCGAAGCCCTGGCGCACCATCGCCTGATCGTCGGCGATCAAAACCGTTATTGCCACCCACCCACCCTAATCGGCAACCGCCTCGACCCCACTCCGGGCGACCGTCAGCGGTCGGCGATCATCGAATCGAGCGCGACAGCTGGATCCAGCGGCAGGTCGACGGCGGGACCGAGCGGCAGGCGGGCCCGCACCTCGAAGCCTCCGTCGGAGCGCGCGCCCGCGGTCACCTCGCCGCCCGCGGCGAGCGCGCGAGCGCGCATCCCCGCGATACCGTGGCCGCCGTTGTCGCCCTGCTTGGCGGGCACCGCACCGGGTGCGTTGCCGACGCTCAGATGCACATCGACACCACAGCTGATCATCACCTGGACCGGGGCGCCGGGGGCGTGCCGCGACGCATTCGACAGCGACTCCTGCACGATGCGGTACAGCGCGAGCCCGGTGGTTTCCGGTACCGCATCCAGCGGCCCATCGATCGTCCAGTCGAGGTGCACGCCCGCCCGGCGCGCACCCTCGAACAGACCGAGCACGTCCGCGGCCTTCGGCTGCGGCGCATGCTCGGGCAACTGACCATCGCTGCGCAGCACACCGAGCATGCCGCGAATCTCGTTCAACGCCTCCCGCGCGGTGGCGCCGATGGATTCGAATTCCGCGCGGGCGGCCGGCGTCACGCCCACCACCCGATACGGTGCCGTCTGCGCCTGCACCACCACCAGCGACATGTGGTGAGCCACCACATCGTGCAGGTCACGGGCGATGCGGGCCTTCTCCTCGAGGATGGTGCGCCTGGCCCGCTCCAGCTCGTTCTCCTCCTCCTTGCGCAACAACTGCTCACGCGACTGCACCAGCCAGCGCATCATCAACGCGAGCAGCACGACCGCTGCCAAGGCGATCGGCCAGCCCCAGGCCGAGCCGGCGAGGTCGCCGCCGCCGTCGGCCATGGTGGTGGCGAGTAGCAGGGAGGTCGCGGCCCACGCGACAGCGATGACCGGGACCGCCGCCCGCAGCGCCACCCCGAACACCAACGCGAACAGGCACAGGATGTGCACCACTTGGATCGGGATCTCATTGTTGGGCTGATGCGGGATCGCCAGCGCGATGACCAGCGCGGACCCCGCCGAGATCGCCCAGCCCAGCGCGGGATTGATGCGGATGAGCAGGATCGGGAACGCAGCGAGTGCGGCGATGAACGGCTGCACCGGCACCGGCACCGCGTGTGTGAGATGCAGAGTCGGCCACGCCACCGAGTAAAAGACGATCGCGACCAGCACGGTGAACGCGTCGAACCACATCCGAGCGTTCATCGACCTGGTCCAGGCACCGCGTTTCTGCTTCATGACTACGACAGTAGAAACCCGACAGCATTGCGGTCCTCATACCCACGGGTGAATTCGCCACCGGTACCCGAGAGGGAGGCGCAAGTCCCGCTCCCCCGACGGCACGGGCCGAGAAACCGCACCTCGGCGTGAGGTACGCAGGCGCGTCCGATTCATAGCGTCTTGGATCATGAGCACACCGACCACCGCACGGCAGGCCGGCACCGAGTCAGCGGCCACCGACGCACGCCCCCGTTCCGCTCGTTACCGAAGGGGCGCGGCGCTGACGGCCGCGGCGCTGACCACCATGGCGGCCACCGTTGTACTTGCACCCGCAACCCACGCCGCGGTGACTCGGCCTCCGGTGGAGAACGTCGCGGTAGGTGCGGCGGTGTCCATCCTGACCGCGGGCGGCCCCGACGCCGTCACCACCATCCCCGACGATTTCGCCGCACGCTTCGGTTACCGACCCAGCCTCGTCGACGGTCTGCTCGCGAACCCGGGTGGCGAATGCTCATCGCCGGTCACCCTGCCCGTCGAGTTCGACACCGCATGCAAAGCTCATGATCTCGGCTACGACCTGCTGCGCTACGCCGATCAGCGCGGTGAACCGCTCGGCCCGTGGGCCAGGCAGGCTCTCGACAGCACTCTCGGCCTGCACATGCACGAGGCCTGCGATACCCGCAGCGACCCCTTCTCCCGTGCCCGCTGCAATGCCATGGCCACGATCGCGTCGACGTTCGTTGACATCAACTCCCGCCGACAGGGCTACGCCGCGCCGGTCGCCGAATCACTGTGGAGCACAGCGGATTCCCAGACCAACCGCAGTTTCAGCGGGTGGCTTGCCGTGCTCATCGGCGGTGGTGTGCTCAGTCTCGCCGCCGCGGTAGCCGCTCTCGCCGGCGGCACTCCGTCCCTGCGGCGACCGACCAGGGCCACCGGCGGCGGCCACAAGCCCGTCCGGCCGATTTGCACCGCGTCGGTGAATCAGACCGCTGCACTGGGCGTTCCGCGATGACGAACTCGACTGTGACCCCGCCGCCAACCGCTACAGCGGTCGAAACTGCGCACGGCACCGTGACACCGGACATACACCACACCGCAACACTGTTGGGCGCACCAACCCGAAAGCCGTTGGACAGCAACCCGTCCGGTACACCGATGCCGCCCACGCGGATCGGTCGCCGGATGGCAAACGGCAGGGTGCCGCGCACGCTCCGGCCGCGGATCGGCACAACACTCGCCGTCGGGGCCGGGGTGCTCATGTCGCTGGCTCCGGGACTGCTGCCGCGCACGCCGGGAGCGCAGGCCGCGCTGACCGGACTTTTCGTCGCCCTTACCCTCGGCGTCGCGGGTTCGGTCCGATTCCTGTCGGCCCGCTGGAACTTCGATATCAATCGACCACTCGCACGGTTTCGTCTGCCACTGCTCGGACTGACGCTGGTCTCGATCGTCGCTGCCGCCGTGCAGGCGGGCCACTGGCAGAACCGGCTGCGCGCGGCGATGGGAACAGTGCCGATCGGGTCGGACTATTGGTTGCACTGTGCGGTCGGGGCCGCACTGATCGTCGGAGGGTGCGCCGCAACCGCCCGGACCGCGGGGTGGGTCGTGCACAAGCTGGGGTGGTCGCGCAGTGTTGCGGTGACCGCAGTCGCCGCGTCCGCGCTGTACCTGTTCGGTGTTCCCGCCGTGGTGGATTGGCGCCGCGATGCCTATGCCACCGCCAATGCGACGATCGATCCCACTCTGGTGCAGCCGGTTTCGTTTCTACGGTCCGGCAGCGCCGAGTCGGCGGTCAGCTGGCCGTCGCTCGGGGCCGAGGGGCGCAAGTTCGTCAGCGGGTCGCCCGCCGGTCCGGTCCGCGTCTATGTCGGCCTGGATTCCGCGCCGGACCGCGATTCCCGGGTGGCCCTTGCGATTCGGGAGCTGGAGCGCTCGGGCGGCTTCGAACGGTCGAATATCGTCGTCGCGGTACCGACCGGGTCGGGCTGGATCGACTCGAACGCAGTGTCCGGTTTCTATCAACGCTTCGGTGGCGATGTCGCGCTGGTCGGCATGCAGTATTCCTACGCGCCGAGCTGGGCGACCTTCCTGTTCGGTCGCGACGAAGCGGTGGCCTACGCGCGTGCGCTGTTCACTGCTGTCGAGAACCGTATTCGCACGATGGACCGCAAGCCCGGGCTCTATGTCTACGGTCAAAGCCTCGGCGCCCTCGGTGGCAGTTCGGTCTTCACCGACGACGCCGATCAGGACCGCCGGACCTGCGCGGCACTTTGGGCGGGCCCGCCCGCGGGTCAGGTGCACCGCGCCGGCGCGACGGTGCTGGCCAACAGCTCCGACCCGGTGGTCCATTGGTCACCGTCGCTGCTGTGGCGCGCCCCCGACCTCACCGGGGTCCGGGTGGATGCCCCGGTCCCGCAATGGCTCCCGGTGGTCAGCTTCCTGCAGACCAGCGCCGATTTGCTCGCCGCACTGGATGCCCCGCCCGGCCACGGCCACCGCTACGGCACCGACCAGGGCACCGCCCTCGGCAGCTGCTGACCACACCGATGCTTGCCCACAGCTGAAACATGTTCTAGTTTTCCCTCATGGCCTTTGTCATCGACGCCTCCGTCGACATCGACGCACCCGTCGACCTGGTGTGGGAGGTGATTACCGATCTCGCCCGCTATGGCGCGTGGAATCCCTTCGTCCCCGAATGCCGCAGCACCCTCGTTCCCGGCGAACCGATCGACATGCTCGTGCAGGTGTCCGGCGCGAAGCCGAGGCGCCAGCGCGAATGGATCCGCTCACACACCCCCGGCCGCGAACTCAGCTACTCGATGAAGCCGGTGCCGCTGGGCACCCTGCACAGCCTGCGGTCCCACACCGTCACCGCGTTGGACGGCGATCGCACCCGGTACGAATCCCACTTCGAACTCGCGGGCTGGCTCCAGCCCGTGGTGAGCGCCGTCCTCGGCAAAAACCTCGAGCGTGGCTTCACCGGCATGACCGAGGGCATTCGCAAGCAGGCCGAATCGCTGCGCACCCCCTGACAGGCGGCGGTCGGGCGCATTTCGCCTCGTTGCTCGCCCGGTCCGCCCCGAGTTTCCCGCTGCCGACCCGGAATTCAGGCGCTGAGGTGCCCTAGTGCGGCCTCCAGCGTCGCGTCGGCGTACGCCTCGGTCAGTCCGGGAAGACCGACCGACCAACGACTTTGGATCGGACCGAGCAAGAGGTCGACGGCGAAGTCGAGGTCGACGTCGGCACGTAGCTGACCGGCCCGCACACCCGAGGCAAGCCGCTGCGCGATGGCGGCACGCTGGGGAAGCAGCAGCCGCTCCCGATAGGCCGCGCCGAGCTCCGGGTCCTGCTGGATCTCGATGTACATCGCGCGCAGGAACGCCTCGAACCCAGGATCGGTGAGCTCGACGATCGCGCCACGCACCAGCTCGCGCAGATCGGCGCGAATGTCACCGGTGTCGGGAAGCACGAGACCGTCCGGGCCGGTATAGAGCTCGAGCATGGCATCGAAAACGACAGCACCCTTCGAGGGCCACCAGCGGTAGATGGTCTGCTTGCCAACCCCTGCGCGGGCCGCGATCGCCTCGACCGTCAGCTTCCCGTAGGGCAGCTCGCGAATGAGTTCGGTGGCAGCGGCGAGGATCGCGGCGCGGGCGCGTTCGCTGCGCCGGGCGGCGCTGGGGGTGTCGACCATGCCCGAACTGTAACAGAAACGAGACGAGCCGTCTCGTATTGACAAGGTCGGAATCGCTTGGCATTGTCTTCAACGAGACGGAGCGTCTCGCGACGAAAGGATCGACACAGTGACCAGAACCTGGTTCATGACCGGCGCCAACCGCGGACTCGGCCGGGCCTTCACCGTCGCCGCCCTCGGCCGCGGTGACCACGTTGTCGCGACCGCTCGCGATCCGAAGTCCATGGCCGACCTCGCCGACGACCGATTGACCGTGCTGCCCCTGGATGTTCGCGACCGCGATCGGGTAATCGCCACCGTGAACCGGGCATTCGAGGTGAGCGGCACCATCGACGTGATCGTGAACAACGCGGGCTACGGCCTCGTCGGCGCCATCGAAGAACTGACAGAGGCCGAGATCCGCGACCAAATGGACACCAACTTCTACGGCGCCCTCTGGGTTTCACAGGCCGCCGTACCACACCTGCGCGAGCAGAAGTCGGGGCACATCGTGCAGATCTCGACGGTCGGCGCAGTCGGCAGTCTGCCGCTGTTCGGGATGTACAACGCGAGCAAATGGGCGCTGGAAGGATTCAGCGCCTCGCTCGCGGACGAGCTGCGGCCACTGGGGATTTCCGTCACCCTCGCGCAGCTGGGCGGCTTCGATACCGACTGGGCGAAGTCGAGCATGAAGTTCGGCTCCGGACTGCCCGCCTACGAAGGGCTCCGCACGGCCATCCTCGGCATGCCGGACTACCCGGACCCGAGCGCACCGCCGCCGCCGGCCGACGTCGAATCGGAGTGGGTCGAGGCGGCGCCCGAAGTGGCCGCAGCAGGACTGCTCGAGCTCGTGGACCTGCCGAACCCGCCGGTGCGCAAGGTAATCGGACCGGGCGCCCACCAGATGGTGGCCATGGCACTGGACCAGCGCCGCCAGGACTATCTCATCGACCCCGAATTCACCTGGCCCGCATGAAAATGGGGCGGTCGCCCGACCCTTCGAGGGCTCGGGCGACCGCCCCGATTTCGTTCGCACTAGCTGATCGGTCCGCGAGCGGGACGCGACCCAGGCTGCTTGTTAATCCCGGGCAACCAGGGCTGCGTCTGTTCTCGGACGTCGGTCACGAATGCTCGCCGATCAACTGTCGGAACTCGTCCGAGTGTGGTCCGGACAGTTCGAACGTGACTGTGGCAGGTTCGGCAGGACCGTGCGTGCCGCGCACAGGTCCGGGGATGATGGACACCGCCAGTTCCCGAAGCTCCCCGAGAGTCAGTGCACCGAGTTCACGTTGCTCCCAATGAACCTGCAACGGGGACATCGGGGCATCGAGCAGTGCGACGAGGAGATCTTCGAAGCCGACATAATTGTGTCCGTGCTCGGAGGCAATCGCTGCTGCACGGCGTAGGGCGACGATTACTCCCGGTGCCGCGCCGGTGACCGTGACTGTGGACTCGTCCCGCTCGGTGGTGGTCATGGCCGGACACTACCTACCGTGGTCGTGGCTGTCCTGCCGCCATAACGGCTATCACCGCCGAAGTCGAGAATCTCGAGCGGCGGTGTGCCGTAGAAACCTCCGACGCACCATATGCGGGTGCTCTTTCCCGGTGTCGGGCACGCAATCTTGTCCTGTCGGGTGACCGGTTGTTCAGAACAGCGAACCACGATTCCGCCACCGTCTACACAGTCGGAGATGGTGACGGCATGCGACGGACTGGTCACCAAAATGACGACGGAAGTTGTGGCTGCCACAATGAAGCCGAGTCGAGAAATGATGTACTGCACGGGCTTTCCCCATTCCTTCTTTATCTGAGCGGCATGCACTGCTCAGTACTCCCGTGACGCGTCCGGCTTCATCCGGCCCGCGTTGATCAGCGCATGCCTGGCCGCAGCCTTGCGTGGGCATTCGTCTACGCGGCACCCGCGATGCCGCTGCATAGTCCAGTGCGCTTCGGACACACTCAGTGGTTGGTTGGGTACCTCGTGTGGCCAACCGCGCGGCCACATCCCGGCGTCGGCGGGCTGAGCACCCATGGCCCGGATCCGTCGGCGTTCCGCTCTCCATTCGGCCTGTACGCGGTCCACGATCTCTTGCACCGACGTGCCATCCGGCTCGGCCTCTTGCCACCAGTTGAACCCCACCGCGTCACCCCTGCCCTGTTCGATGTCGTTGGGTTGCACCCGACGCCGAGGGCTTTCGCCACCAACTGGCGGCTCACTGCTAGTCGGTGTGCCGATGAGGGGCATCGGCATCGCCCGGCGTCGGGTGCTGCATTAAGGGGACCTCTGGTCCTATGCCACTCGAAAGGCGTGCACAGTGGGCAGGTGTGTGCATGGGGGGTGTGCACGGGGCCAGATCGTGGCGTCAGCAACGATGCGCGTGCCACACTCCTGGTTATGGGACGCCAGCCCAAACAGCCGAACAGGCAATTGGTCGAACTCCTGGACGAAACCAGGCCCCCGCTCAGCCGAAAAGGTCTCGCCCGCCGCGTAGTCGAACGCGGACGCGCCGTCGGTGTCGAACTCCGCTACGACCACACCGCGGTCGGCCGATGGGTGGCAGGCGAGCAACCGAACTCACCCGGCCCGGAATTGATTGCCGAGGTTCTGACGGAAGTTCTCGGCCGACGGGTGGTTCCGTCGGACTGCGGAATGTCCGGTGGGCAGAACCCGGCCGATCTCGGGCTGGAGTTCTCGTTGAGTCTCGCAGAGGCGACAGCCGCTGCGACCGCATTGTGGAGGAGTGATGTGGAGCGCAGACGGTTCCTGCTAGGAGCGTCGTATGCGGTAGCGGTCTATCCGGCCGCCTCGATGCGATGGCTGACCCTGCCTGGCCCCGAGCACCCTGTCTCCGCTGGACACCGCCGCATCGGTCAAACCGACGTCGACGCAGTCCGCACGATGACAAAGGCGTTCCGGGACCTGGACAACCGCGTCGGTGGCGGCAAGGTCCGCTCGACGATCGTCCATTACCTCCACAGCTCCGTCACACCGCTCCTGCATGGCAGCTACAACGAACCGGTCGGACGCCAGTTGTTCGCGACCACCGCTGAGCTGACGAAGCTGGCAGGATGGGCGGCATACGACCTCGAGGAGCACGGCCTTGCTCAGCGGTATCTGATCCAGGCCCTTCGGATGTCCAGAGCTGCGGGCAACATAGGGCTAGGAGCGGAGATTCTCGCCGCAATGAGCCACCAAGCCACCTATGTCGGTCGCCCAGGCGACGCAGTCGACCTCGCTCGTGCTGCTCAAATCGCCGCTCGTGGTGCAGGATTGGCGGCGTTGGAGTCCGAATGTCACATGGTCGAGGCGCATGGTCACGCAGCACGTGCTGACAGCTCGTCGTGCGCCACTTCCCTCAACGCGGCCGAACGGGCGTTCACCCGTGCCGACTCGTCGCGCCCGGCGTGGCTGGACTACTTCGACGGCGCATACATGTCAGCCAAGACGGCCCACTGCTTCCGCGACTTGGGCGATTTCGCGAGGGCGGCACAGTTCGCGGGGCAATCCCTGAACATGTCCGACGGCTATCTTCGCGGGCGCGCGTTCAATCTGTGCTTGCTGGCTTCTGCCCTCGCCCACGACGATCCTCATGAAGCAGCGCGCATCGGCACTGAGGCGCTCGACATCATCAGCGGGCTGGAGTCGCACCGAACCCACGCCTATCTCCGCGAGGTGCGCCACCGCCTTGCTGCGTACACCGCGCTGCCCGACATCGACCACTTCCGGCGACAGGTACTCGCAATCACTATGCGGACAGACTGAGCGCCCGGTATAGCGCGACAACTGTTGCAGCACCGACAATTTCGCCACGATCGATCATCGCGACCGCTTCCTCCAGGGGAATCCACCGTACGTCTTCAGCTTCGTTGATGTCCGGCGGCGTATCGGTCAGATCCGCGCCCCGCGCAAGATAGATCTCTTGTGGCTGGTCCATGGTTCCGATGGATGGCTGAAAGCTGACCAGGTGCTCCATGGTTTTCGGCCGCCAGCCGGTCTCTTCCTCGACCTCACGCGCCGCCGCGACGGCTACGCCCTCGGCGTGGTCGACGTAGCCGCCGGGCAGCTCCCAAACCCATCGATCGATGATGAATCGGTGCCGGTACATCAGCAAGGCTTCACGTTTGTCGTTGAGTACCAACGTCATTGCGCAATGCGGCATCCGTACGACGTACTGCGTGAACTTCACTCCGTCGGGTAGCTCGATGTCGACGGTAGAGAGCTTGATGTGTCGGTTTTCGTCCACGACGTTCTCACCATGGATCGTCCACTGGGTGCGGCTCACAAGGTCGACGGTAGCCCAGAACAGAGCCAGGCAGGCAGCGCAGGATCTGCGCGCCACCCACCTGGCACCGAACTGATAGGGCCTGAATACCGCGACAGCGGCGTACTAGCTGATCGGTCCGCGCGCGGCCTCGTAGGCCGCACCGACGCGGTACAAGCGGTCGTCGGCAAGTGCGGGGGCCATGATCTGGAGGCCGACCGGCATGCCGTCGTCCTTGCTCAGCCCGGACGGCACCGACATGGCCGGATGTCCCGCCAGGTTGGTGGGCAGGGTGCACAGGTCCGACAGGTACATGGCCAGCGGATCGTCGACCTTCTCGCCCAGCTTCCACGGGGTGAACGGGCTGGTCGGTGAGACGAGCACATCGACCTTCTCGTAGGCGTTGTCGAAGTCGCGCGCGATCAGGGTGCGAACCTTCAACGCCTGGCCGTAGTAGGCGTCGTAGTACCCGGCCGACAATGCGTAGGTGCCGATCATGATGCGGCGCTTGACTTCCGGACCGAATCCGGCGGCGCGCGTCGCGGCCATGACCTGCTCGGCGCTGTGCTGACCGTCGTCGCCGACGCGCAGGCCATACCGCATGGCATCGAATCGAGCCAGATTCGACGACACCTCACTCGGCATCACCAGGTAGTACGCGGACAATGCGTACTCGAAGTGCGGGCACGACACCTCGACCACTTCGGCGCCGAGCTCTTTGAGTACAGCGACCGCCGCGTCGAACGAGGCGAGCACACCCGGCTGGTAGCTGTCGGAGTGAAGTTCCTTCACCACACCGACTTTCAGCCCGCGCAGATCACCCTTCGCGCCCTCGCGCGCCGCGGCGACCACCGGTGGCACGGCGACCTTGCGCGAAGTGGAGTCGCGCGGGTCGTATCCGGCGATCACCTCGTGCAGCAGCGCGGTGTCGAGCACGGTGCGCCCACAGGGGCCGCCCTGGTCCAGCGACGAGGCGCACGCGACGAGGCCGTACCTGGACACCGTGCCGTAGGTCGGCTTGGTGCCGACGGTCGCCGTCACCGCGGCGGGCTGACGGATCGATCCGCCGGTGTCGGTGCCGATGGCCAGCGGCGCCTGATTCGAGGCGAGCGCGGCCGCCGAACCACCGCCGGAGCCGCCGGGAATCCGGCTGGTGTCCCACGGATTACGGGTCGGGCCGTACGCGGAGTTCTCGGTGGAGGAGCCCATCGCGAACTCGTCCATGTTGGTCTTGCCGAGAATCGGGATACCCGCATCGCGCAGCCGGGTGGTCAGTGTCGCGTCGTACGGCGAGACCCAGCCCTCGAGGATCTTCGATCCACAGGTGGTCGGCATGTCCGTGGTGGTGAACACGTCCTTGAGCGCCAACGGAACTCCGGCCAGCGGCGAGGCGGGCGCGGCACCCGCGGCCAGCGCGGAGTCCACCGCGGCCGCGGCGCTGAGCGCCTGCTCCCCCGAGACGTGCAGGAACGCGTTGATCTCGCCGTCGGCCGCCGCGATCCGATCCAGGTACGCCTGGGTGACCTCCACCGAGGACACCTCGCCACCGTGGATCTTGCCTGCCAGCTCGGCCGCAGACAGCGTGGTCAGCTCACTCATTCGGCCTCTCCCAAAATCTGCGGCACCAGGAACCGCTGCTCTTCGACCGCGGGGGCGCCCGACAGCGCCTGCTCCGGAGTCAGGCACGGCACGACCGCATCGAGGCGGGTCACGTTCGTCGCCGGATTGGGCGAGGAGGTGGCAGGGACATCGGCGGCGGCGACCTCGGAGATGGTCCGCACGTGGCTCAAGATCGAATCCAACTGACCGGCGAACTGATCCAGTTCGGACTCGGACAGGGCGAGCCTGGACAGCCGGGCGAGGTGTGCGACCTCGTCGCGGGAGATGGCGGGCACCGCGGAACCCCTTTCGGCATTGTTGAGCGTGCTTAATAGGCCACGCATAGCCTAGCGACTCGACGACGACCCGCTTCCACAGGAGCCGGACGCACGACGACACACCTCGCGTACTAGCGTGACACGCCGCATTCGCACGAAATCGCCGAGTGGTATCGATCACCCGACGGGCTTCGAGTCGATAACCGGCACTCCGGGGTGTAAGTATTGCGTGACCCGGGTATCCGTTCACCACGCTCGGCTGCCAAGGAAAGGAAAGCACGTGTCATACCTGCTCCGCGTGCAACTTCCAGATCGACCGGGAAGCCTCGGTGCGCTCGCGCTCGCACTGGGCTCCGTCGGCGCCGACATACAGTCACTGGATGTCGTGGAGCGTGGGGCAGGCTTCGCGATCGACGACCTCGTCGTCGAGGTGCCGCAGGGCGCGTTGCCCGACACGTTGATCACCGCCGCCGAATCGATCCCCGATGTGCGCGTGGATTCCATTCGCCCGTACTCCGGTGTGCTCGACACTCATCGCGAACTCGAACTGATCGACCAGGTCGCCACCGCCCGTGACGACCGCCTGCAGGTGCTCGTCGACGGCGTGCCCCGGGTGCTGCGCGTCGGCTGGAGCACCGTCATCGACATGGGTCCGCAGGGCGCCTACCGCGTTGTCGGCAGCCCGAGCGCCCCCGAGACCCAGGCCGGTTCGGCGCCGTGGATGCCGCTGGAGAAGCCCGCCGTCCTGGATCCGGAGGCCGAGTGGGTCCCGCAGATCTGGACCGACATGGACACCAAGCTGGCCGCCGCACCGCTCGGCAACACCGGGAAGGTACTGCTGCTCGGGCGACCGGGCGGCCCCGACTTCCGCCCGTCCGAGGTCGCGCGGCTCGGATACCTGGCCGGCATCGTCGCGACCGTATTGGGTTAGGTCAGCTGCAGGCGCAGCACGGTCAGTTGCTCGCCCGCGGGAGTACGCCAATCCCGTTCCGGCACAGGTACGAATCCGAAACGGTCATAGATTCGGCGAGCATCGACCATGGCGGGCATCGTGGTGAGCACCACCGCGCCGAACGATTCCGCAGTCGCCATCTCGAGCACGGTGCGCACCAACGTCGTTCCCGCGCCGAGGCCGCGCGCCGTCTTCGAGACCGCGAGCATGCGGAACTCGAGTTCCCCCGGTCGAGCGATCTCCGCATACGGTGTGCCGGGCCGAGCCACGGTCAGCGACCCGACAACACGGTCGCCGTGCGCGGCAACCAGCACCTGCGCCGATGCTGCCCGATGCGTGATGTCGGCAAGCTCCGCAGCATAGGGGCTGCCGGGCACTACGTACCCTTCGCTGACGTACACCTCGACGGTCAGCTCGCCGATGGCGTCGTACTCGTCCGGCCGGGCGGTCCGAACCACGACCTTGTCCTTAACATCCCTGCCGGCAGCGTTCATACCGGCATCCTCCCATTCGCCGCCGAGCGTGCTGCGTCACAGCCGAGCGACAGTGCCGCAGCTCACAACCGACGTTCGCGGCCCATGCGGCGGTCAGCTGCCGAGGTCGGGCCGGGCGCTCGGGCCGGCGAGCTGGAAGCGCTCCGGTTTGCCCGGCGGGTAGACGACCGTGAGGTAGTCGCCGATGGACGGCCACTCGTTCGTGTCCCAGACGAAACGGCCGTACACCACCGTGCCGGGGACCGTAGGACCCGTCAGATTGCCGGTAATGGTCACGAACTGCTCGCCGGTGGCATCGGGGCGTGGGCTCACCCCGGTGAGGTACAGCGCACCCGTTTCGGCCTCTGTGGGCTGAATCCCCCGGCGTCCACGCAGGTAGATCACCAACCAGCCGACCAGTGCGGTGACCATGATCAGCAGCATCCCGAACTCCAGCATGTCAACCATGCTATTGGCCCTGGCGCCGCAACCGATCACGCCACGGTGAGCACGGTCTGTCCCCACCATCCTGCGATTGTCCCCGCGTGCGGTCGACGATCGTGCCGCCGATCGGGCAGCGTGATCGACGACCGCACCCGTGCCGCGGCTACCGAGCCACGAGCTCGCTGGTGCTGTTTTCGGTGCGACGCACCTGCCAGACGGCGGTGCGCGTTCGTTGCGAACGACCGTTGCCCCGGTCGATCAGCGCACGGTTGTTGGTGGTGAAGATCAATTGCGCACCACGGGAATTGGTTTCCGGATTCTGGAAGAGCTGGATCAGACGGTCGGTCTCCTCGGCGGGGAGGTCGGCGCCGATGTCGTCGACGGCAAGCACTCGGCCGGAATCGAGTGCGTCCAACATGGCAGGCAGCAAGCGCAGCAGCGACAGCGTGGCGGTGGATTCGTCGGTGATGTCGAAGGCGTTGTCGATGCCGGCATGCACCAGGCTCAGGCCGACGCCGCGACGGGCCACCATCCTGGTGTAGAGGGCATCGCGCGCTGACTTCAGATTGCTCAGTTCACGGTCGAGCATGACCTCGGTGATCCCGTTCTCCCGCAACAGATTGTCGGCGTGACCAGGAGAGGAAGCGCACAGCTCGAGCTGTTTGGCGGTCCCAGCGATATCGCCGTCCAGATCCCGGAGGTAATCGGCGTACAGCGAGTCGTTCTCCGCGATCAGCAGATCCGTGATGCCGAGCTCGGCGGTGCGCAGCAGCATCAGCAATCGCACCGCATTGTCACCGGACGCCGAGACATGGCTGCCGAGTCGGTGGGCGACCGCCGTGGCCGCCGCCGGGCCTTGTTGCACCTCGAGCATCGAGGAGAACCAGCGATAGGCGGGGACAAGCGCTTCGGCGTACATCTGACCGGCGAGGCTGAGCAACAAGGCATTCGGACGCACCAACGGGATCAGCGCGGCGATGCCGTAACGCGCGGCCTCGAACATCGGCCCGATCTTGATCTGTTCTCCATTGCGTTCGAACACGATTCGCTTGCGCGAGCGCGGATGCGCATGCAACCACTCCGCCGTGACATCGGCATTGTCCAATTCGAAGCCATAGGTGTACGGGACGCCCTCGGCAACGAAACCCGCCACGAATTCCGAAGGCCGATCGGGGAAGCCGAGATGCGGCGACCGCACCGGCCCCGCATACGGATCCCACCCCGTCACCGAATTCAGCACCGCGTCCCGCATTTGCCCCAGCGCATCGATCAGACTCGTCTTCCCCGCGGCGCTCGCGCCGTGCACCCCGGTCACCGGCACCGCCACCGGCCCGCTCCCCCGGCTCAACCGCAACTCCTGCCGATCCGCCAACGATCTGTGGTTGGTCACCTGAAAACTCCGCAGCATCCCGCCATCCTGTCCTCTCCCCCGCCGCGCCGCGACACCGCCACCTCCGACCGCGCCGCACTTACCCGGAAACCCGACCGCGGGCGCTGCACTCCAGCATCCGAAATCGCGCCATCGGCAGCCCACACCAGCGGAAACGGTCGATAGCGGCGACCCTGCACGATGCGCACGGATACCGCTCATCGACACCGGATTTCTTGCTTTCTTCGCAGGTACGCGACCCATTCGTGGTGCGGGGGGTGCGCCGGGCGCGTTAGCATGCTGGCGCCACGGTTGCTTCGTGGTGCTTATTGCACCAACTGTTTTGATTGGATGGATAACGATGGAATTGACCGTTCGTCGTCTTGTGGTCCGAAGCTCCATCGTCGCCGCCCTCGGCTTGGGGTCGATCGTCGTCGCTGCTCCTCAGGCCGTCGCCGAGGCGCCGTGCCCGGACGGCACAGCGCGACTCTTCTTTGCTAACGAGACGAATACCTGTCAGGGTGGTGGCACGGTCAGTTTCAACGGATCGCCCGCCATCTCCAAGGTGTGCTCGGTGGGGCGGGTCAACGTGCTCGTCGACGCGACCATCAAGACAGGCAAGACCAAGACCGCCACGCGGCACCTCGATCTGAGCAACGGTCAGTGCGGGCGAATCGAAATCGCCGGTCAGCTGAACGCCACGGTGACCATCAACCCGTCCTAACTCCGAGCACCACCCGCGCCGAAAAGCAGGGCGCTGTCGCCGAACTCGTGCCAGAGGTACGCGGTGTCCAGGGCCGTCGCATAGGCCTCGTGCACGGCCGGTTCGCCTGCCACCGCGACGAGCAGATCCAAGTGCGACGCGCCGGGGGCGTGCCAGCCGGTGATGAGGCCGTCGACCGTGCGGGCCGGGTGATCGGGACCGAGGACGAGTTCGGTCCACCCGCGGGCGGGGTGGACCTGCCCGGTGTGGTCCGCGGTGGTTTCCAGGGCTCGCGTCACCGTGGTACCCACGGCGATGATGCGGCCTCCCGCCGCTTTGGCGTCGTTGACTCTGCGCGCGGTCGCGGCGGAGACGGCGAAGCGTTCGGGGCTGGGTGGTTCTCCCGCTTCCGGTGAGGACACCCCGGTGTGCAGTGTGATCGGCGCGATCGCGACTCCGGAGCTCACCAGGTCGAGCACCAGTCGCCGGGTGAACGGCCGTGCCGCGCTCGGCATTTCCGCGCTGCCGGGGATGCGCCCGAAGACCGTCGTGTAATACGACGACGACCAGCGTTGTGGCACATACGAATAGGTGATCGGGTAACCGTGGCGCTGCAGCAGCCGCTGCGGGTCGCCGGCGAGCTCGGCAATCCACAGTCGGCGCGCGCCGGGTAACCATGGCTCGCGCAGGGTGGCCACCGCGCCTTCCGGTAACCGGATCTCGGTGCCTGCGTCCAGCTCTTCCTCGGGTATCGGCGTGCGATCCACGGTGCGCACTTCCACCACCCACCGCCCGGTGCAACCACCGAAAGTGTCTGCGGCAGCGGTATTCGCGGCGTCGGTCACCTGCGCGTCCGGTTCGCCCTGCGCATGCAGCCAGGTGGAGAAGTGCAGGGTGACCGGTCTGTCCTCGATCGTGCCGTCCACGGCCGCAGCCACAGTGGCCGAATTATTCACCACTACAAGGTCGCCCGGCATCAGGTGCTGTGGCAGTTCTCGAAATCTGGTGTGGGTGAGCCGATCCGCAGAGACCAGCATCCTGACCTCGTCGCGCGCCAGACCGCGCGCCTCCGGCGGTGCGATGGCATTGCGCTCCGGCGGCAGGATGCGCGCCCAGTCGGCGAGAACCGACGTCATCCGGCCACCCCCGTAGCGAAATCGGCTGCCGTATAGCGCCCGTTCTTCGGACGTTCCTCGATCAGCCGCAGCAGCGCGGGGACGACGGTCTCGGGCGCGGGACGATCGGAGATATCGTCACCGGGAAACGCGGCCTGATGCATTTCGGTGCGCATATCGCCGGGATCGAAGGCATAAATCGACACCTCGGGATGCTCGGCGGCCAGGATGGCGGTCAACTGATCGAGCGCCGCCTTCGACGAACCGTAACCGCCCCAGTCCGGGTACGGCTCGACGCCGGCATCCGAGCTGATGTCGATCGCGACACCGGCGGAGCCGAGCAGCGGCAGCGCGAACTGCAGAACCGCCAGCGGGGCAATGACATTAGTGCGATACACCCGCTCGAGTTCATCGAGCGGATAGTCCGCCAGGCGCGGCATCGGGCTCGGACCGAGCCTGCTCGCGTTGTTCACAACGAGGTCGAGGTATCCGATCCGTCGCGCGATATCGGCCAACTCGGCGCGATGCGCCGGATCGGTGATATCGCCGGCCACCGCGAGCACGGCGTCACCGAGTTCGGCACGCACGCGTTCGAGTCGGTCGGCGCGGCGGGCGGTGCCGATCACCCGCCAGCCGCGTCCGACCAGTGAACGCGTCAGTGCGAGACCGAATCCTGCGGAAGCGCCCGTGATGAGAGCGGTAGGGCGGTGAACCATGGTGCACTCCTGATAGTTGCCTACCACTCGATCCTCATACCTGAACCACAGTTGAGGTCAAGAAGTGTTCACCGTCGGCACACCAACGCCCCCGAACCGACCACGATCGCGACTGCGACCGTGGCAACGACGGACTGCGACCGCGACGCGACCGACCCGCCCTATTCCTCCGCTACGGCGTCCTCGGTGGCGGTTTCCTGCGCGTCCGCACCCGGCGTGACCGCTTCCGGTCCCGCTTCGAGCAACCGCCGGAAGCCGTCCTCGTCGAGGATCGGCACACCGAGTTCCTCAGCTTTCGCGGCCTTCGAGCCGGGGGCCTCCCCGATGACCACGAACGCGGTTTTCTTGGAGACCGAGCCGGATGCCTTGCCGCCGCGCACCAGGATGGCTTCCTTGGCGCCGTCTCGCGAAAACCCTTGCAGCGAACCGGTCACCACGATCGACAAACCCTCGAGCGTGCGCTCGACGGACTCGTCGCGTTCGTCCGCCATCCGCACGCCTGCGGCCCGCCACTTGTCGACGATCGCGCGGTGCCAGTCGACGGTGAACCATTCCGCCGCCGCCGCGGCGATGGTCGGGCCTACGCCGTCGGCCGCGCCGAGTTCCTCCGCCGATGCGTCCTGAATCCGGTCGAGGCTGCCGAATTCGCGCGCGAGCACCCGCGCCGCCGTCGGGCCGACATGCCGGATGGACAACCCGACGAGCACCCGCCACAGGGGTCGATCCTTGGCGGCCCGCAGGTTCTCCAGCAGCCGTTTGCCGTTCGCAGACAGGCCACCGTTCTTATTGGCGAACAGCGTCGTGGTGAGCAAACGCTCCTCGGTGAGGTCGAACAGATCGCCCTCGTCGGTGATCGCACCCGACTTCAGCAGATCGCCTGCGGCCTCGTACCCGAGCGACTCGATGTCGAAAGCGCCGCGGCCCGCGACATGGAAAACGCGCTCCCGCAACTGGGCCGGACAGAACTGCTGGTTCGGGCAACGGATATCGGCGTCGCCTTCTTTCTGCGGTGCCAGCTCGGTGCCGCACTCCGGGCAGTTCGACGGCATCACGAACTCGCGCTCGGTGCCGGTCCGCGCGTCCACCACCGGGCCGAGCACCTCGGGAATCACATCACCTGCCTTGCGGATGGTGACCGTGTCGCCGATGAGCACACCCTTGCGCTTGACCTCCGAGGCATTGTGCAACGTTGCCATCGCGACCGTTGACCCCGCGATGAAGACGGGCTCCATCACCGCGAACGGGGTGACGCGGCCGGTGCGGCCGACGTTCACCTCGATGTTCAGCAGCTTGGTCGTCGCCTCTTCGGGCGGGTATTTGTAGGCGATCGCCCAGCGTGGCGCCCGCGAGGTCGAGCCGAGGCGGCGTTGCAGCGCCATCTCGTCGACCTTGATCACCTGACCATCGATCTCGTGCTCGATATCGTGGCGGTGCTCGCCCCAGTAGGCGACGCGCTCGATCACCGCGTCGATGCCCTGCACCCGCCTGGTGTGCTCGGACACCGGCAGCCCCCAGGCCGCCAGCGCACGATACGCATCATGCTGCGAGGCGGGGGTGTATCCCTCGATGCGCCCGAAGCCGTGGCAGATCATGCGCAGCCTGCGCCGCGCGGTCACCGCGGGATCCTTCTGCCGCAGCGAGCCCGCCGCGGTATTGCGCGGGTTCGCGTACGGGGGTTTGCCTTCGGCGACGATGGCGGCATTGAGCGTCTCGAAGTCCGTCAGCCGGAAGTACACCTCGCCGCGCACCTCGAGCAGGTCGGGAATCGGAAACTCGTCGCTCGGCGTCAGCTCGCCGGGGATGTCCTCGATAGTGCGGGCGTTGAGTGTGACGTCCTCACCGGTGCGGCCGTCGCCGCGGGTCGCACCGCGCACGAGGCGCCCCTTCTCGTAGACGAGGTTCAGCGCGACACCGTCGATCTTCACCTCGCACAAGTAGTGCAGGTTCGACCCGGTTTCGGCCTCCACCCGGCTCGCCCAGGTGCGCAGCTCGTCGAAGTCGAACACATTGTCCAGCGACAGCATCCGCTCGAGGTGATCGACGGCGGTGAAATCCGTCGCGAACCCGCCGCCGACCAGCTGGGTCGGCGAATCGGGCGTGCGCAGGTCGGGATGCTGCTCCTCCAGAGCCTGCAGCTCCCGCAACAAGGTGTCGAACTCACCGTCGGTAATGATCGGCGCATCGCGCACGTAGTAGCGGAACTGGTGCTCACGAACTTCGTCCGCAAGCCGCTGCCACTCCACCCGCTGCTCTGCCGTCGCCGGGACCGCCGCACTGTCGCTGTCACTCACCCAACGCACATTAGCCGAGCCCACCGACATCTCGATCGCACGTTCCCGCACGTCGCCGCCCCCGATGACCCGATTCCGATCGGGCGGCACGGTGGCGGCCGACGGTCAGTCGAAGGTCAGCGATTCCGGTTCTTCGGCGTAGGCGCGCGCGACTTCCGCGGACACACGCAGTGCGGTACGCGCCCATTCCAGCGGAGCCCCCGCCAATCCGCACGCGGGGCCGATCACCATCCGCTCGGCGAGCGTCTTGCGCGGGAAGCCGAGGCGATCGACGAGCCGGACGCCGGGTTCGGCGAAGTCACGCCAGGTCGCCGGCATGGCCGGGGGTGCCGTCGGCACCAGACCGAGAACCAATTGTTTTCCGGTGTCGAGGATTTCGCCGATATGGTCGAGGTCGCGGGTGCCGATGGCGGCCATGTCGAAGCCGATCGCCGCGGCGGCGCTGCCACGCAGGAAAGCCAGCGCGGGCGCTTCGGCGCAGCTGTGTACCAACACCGGCGCGGATTGTGCGGTGATCACGGCATCCAGTACCGCAAGAGCCTCCGGTTCGGGCAGCGCCCGCACGGTATTCAGAATGCTCGGGCCGCGCAGCGAGCCTTGCAGCACCACGGTCAGCGACGGTTCATCCAGTTGCAGAACCACTTCCGCGCCGAGCCGCTTGCGCACCTCGGCCACATGCTGAGCAAGACCCTCTGCCAACGATTCCGAAACATCGCGCACCGCACCGAAATCGGTGAGGATACGGTGCCCACCGGGCAATTCCACCTGCGCGGCGAGGGTCAGCGGGCCGGTGGCCTGCACCTTGACAATGCGACCGGTGCCCGCCGAACCCGATGTCTCCCAGGCCTCTTCGAGCGCATCGAGATCCGCTCGCAGCAGGTCCCGTGCGCGCCGGGACGTCGCACCGGGTCGCGGGGCCAGCCGGTAACCCCGCGTCGTGGTGTCGAATCGCATATCGACGAGCAGGGCGGAAACCCGGCCGAGCATGTCCGCCCCGATGCCGCGCCCGGGCAACTCCACCAGATGCGCCAGATCCGGCAGCTCACCGAGGATTGTGGTCGCCGCCTCGCGTGGATCGGTGCCCGGCCACGAGCCGACGGCCGTCGCAATGCCGCCGGGGATACCCACCAGTTCTTTCGCGTCGACTTCGCCGGCTACCTTGGCGATCTCGCTCACCGTGCCACCTCTGTACGAGGCTCGCGCCTCATCGTGGGTTGCACCCCGGCGCACGCCGGAGTGCCGAAAAGGATGCGTCTGCATGTCGCCTGGTGCCGCGCACCGGCGACGGTCACTGCGTCGCGCTCGCGCCACTCACCGCGTCGGACTCGTCGGCCGCATCGCGCACCGTGCCCGAAATAGTCCCACTGCCGATCACCTGATCGCCGCGGACATCCGGGCGGTACAACACGACCGCCTGGCCACGGGCCACGCCGGTCAGCGGCTCGCGCAGGCGCACCGTCAGTCCGGTACCGACCGCTTCGGCGAACGCAGGGGCCATGCCACCATGGGCACGCACCTGCACGACGCACTCGATCGGCCCGTCCGGCGCTGCGCCGGAGGTCCAGATCGCGCGATCGGCCTGCACGCCCCAGACCTCCAGGTCTTCGGCAGAGCCGACGTGGACGGTGCCCGAGTCGGGATCGATGTCGGTGACATAGCGCGGCTTACCGTCCGCGGCGGGACCCGGCAGGCCGAGGCCCTTGCGCTGGCCGATCGTGAACCCGTGCACGCCTTCGTGACTCGCGAGCACCTGGCCGTCGTTGTCGACGACCGCACCGGGCCGGATGCCGATCTTGGCACCGAGGAACGCGCGGGTGTCACCGGAGGGGATGAAGCAGATGTCGTGGCTGTCGGGCTTGTCGGCCACCGCGAGACCGCGCTCAGCGGCTTCCGCTCGGATCTGCGGCTTCGGGGTGTCACCCACCGGGAACATGGCCCGCGAAAGCTGTTGTGCCGTCAGCACGGCAAGCACATAGGACTGATCCTTGTCGGCGTCGACCGCGCGCCGCAGCACCCCGTCCTCCAGCCGTGCATAGTGCCCGGTGGCCACGGCGTCGAAGCCGAGCGCAACCGCGCGGTCGGCGAGCGCGGAGAACTTGATCTTCTCGTTGCAGCGCAGGCACGGGTTCGGTGTCTCGCCCGCCGCGTAGGCCGCGACGAAATCGTCGATCACGTCTTCCTTGAAGCGGTCGGCGAAATCCCAGACGTAGAACGGAATTCCGAGCACGTCGGCGGCGCGCCGTGCGTCACCGGCGTCCTCCTTCGAGCAGCAACCGCGCGAACCGGTGCGCAGCGTGCCGGGTGTCGCCGACAACGCAAGATGCACGCCGACCACCTCGTGACCAGCGTCGACGGCACGTGCCGCCGCCACCGCCGAGTCCACACCACCACTCATCGCGGCGAGTACTCGCATATCAGACACCTCCCTTCGCACCGGCCAGACCCGCGGCCCTGGCCCGTTCAACCACCTGGGGCAACACCCTCGTCAACGCGTCGACATCGGCGCGGGTCGAGGTGTGCCCCAACGAAAATCGCAAAGAACCACGGGCCTGCCACGGCTCGACGCCCATGGCGATCAGCACATGGCTCGGCGAGGCAACGCCCGCATTGCAGGCCGACCCGGTCGAGCATTCGATGCCGGCCGCGTCCAGCAGCATCAGCAACGAATCGCCTTCGCAGCCGGGGAAGGTGAAGTGCACATTGCCTGGCAGTCGCTGCTCGCCTGCGGGGCCGTTGAGCACCGCATCGGGCACCATGTCGCGGATCCGCTCGATCAGCTCGTCACGCAGTCCGGTCAATTCGATGGTGCGCGTCGGTAACTCGGCCACCGTCTGGCGTAGCGCGGTGGCGAGCCCGACCGCCGCCGCCGTATCCGAGGTGCCCGAACGCAGATCGCGTTCGTGCCCGCCGCCGTGCAGCAGCGGCACACACGGCACCTTCCTGCCCAGCAACAACACCCCGACGCCGTGCGGCCCGCCGACCTTGTGCCCGGCGAAACTCGCCGCCGAGAGGCCGCTCGCGCCGAAGTCGATCGGCAGCTGAGCGGCGGCCTGGATGGCATCGCTGTGCATCGGAACACCGAATTCCTGTGCGACAGTAGTCAACTCGCGGATCGGCTGAATTGTCCCGACCTCGTTGTTGGCCCACATGAGGGTCACAAGCGCGACCTCGTCGACATGTTCGGCCAGCGCGGCCCGCAGCGTACGCGGCGAGACGACTCCGTCGCCGTCCACCGGCAGCCAGGTCACCTGTGCGCCCTCGTGCTGCTCGAGCCACTCGACGGTGTCGATGACCGCGTGATGCTCGGTCGAGCCCGCGATGATCCGCGTCCGCCGCGGATCGGCATCGCGCCGGGCCCAATAGATGCCCTTGATCGCCAGATTGTCGCTCTCGGTGCCGCCCGAAGTGAAGATCACTTCAGAGGGCCTGGCGCCCAGATGCGCGGCGATGGACTCCCGCGCCTCCTCCAGCAACCGCCGCGCCGCCCGCCCCGAACCGTGCAGCGACGACGCATTGCCCGTCAGCCCGAGAGCAGCCGTCATCGCCTCGATGGCGGCAGGCAGCATCGGTGTGGTCGCCGCATGATCGAGGTAGACCGTCTTGGGCGCACCGTTGAGCTGACCCGAAAAACCCGACTTCATGACCGATAAAGCCTATCCCAGCCTTGACCTGCACATCTTGGGGGTGTCCCCCGATGTGTCCACGTTTCACCTACGATCCGCAACCCGCCGGCCGCCTTCCGGTATTCCCGGAGCCCGCCAGCGCTTCTTCACGATCCCCCTGATTCCGACGACGCCCTCGGTTCCACCCGAGGTGTGAGTGTTTCCAACCCGCGGGAGGAAGATCGCCCGCGCACCCTACGAGCAGAGTTGGTGGTGTTCACACGCGGGCAGCCTTCAGGGAAGAGGGCGACCCGGAAGCGCTCACTAAAGGAAGCATCATGAACACGACCAAAATTCGCGTAGCCGCGGCAGCGGTGGCGCTCGCACCGATAATCGCACTCGGTACCAGCGTTGCGACCGCAGCACCGGCCGAATCTCCGCTGCCTGTCCAGGTGGCACCCTCGGAGCCAGTCCCCGTACAGGTCGAACCTGCCGTCTTGTGGTGGAACCCCTTCCTGTGGTGGGTCTGCTTCGTCCCACCGGTCTTCCCGTTCTTTACGGGCGTCTGCCTGGTGTGACCCGTTCGACAGCACCACAACAATGCAGACAACGCCGCGCGTCACACACCCGATAGTGTGGTGACCGTCATAGTGTCGTCGCTACGACGCAACTCCAACCAGACTCCATGCCAATGAATGCCTGACGACGGGGCCTGACGCCCCGGTGGCGATAGACCCCGTCCAGGAAATGTGCAGACGTTATTCGCGCCGCACAGGATAGTCGCGGCCCGGACGATTGGATTGGACATGTTCATGAAACTCGCGAGGGCCGCCGTTGCATTTGCAGCGGGCGCAATGCTGGTCGGAGCACAAACAGGCACCGCGCATGCGGCAGGTCCGTCGATGCTGGGCGGCGGCTCCGGCCTGGTCGTCGGCGACCAGGGCATCTGCACACTCACCACGATCGGGCACGATGCCGCAGGTCGGCTGGTCGGGCTCACCGCAGCACACTGCGGTGAGGCGGGTACCGAGGTCGCCGCCGAGGCCAACCGTGACGCAGGCACAGTCGGCACCTTCGCCTACACCTACACCGCGATGGACTACGCCGTCATCGAGTTCGATCCCGGCAAGGTCGTGCCCGTGAACCGCGTGGGCAACACCACGATCACCGGGTTGGGCGGTCCGGCGCAGTTCCCGGATATCGCCTGCAAGCAGGGCTACACCACGGGCCAGACCTGCGGACTGGCCTACGGAGATGTGTTCGGGTCCAACACCTGGACCTGGACGCAGATATGTGTCCTTCCCGGTGACTCCGGCGGGCCGGTGACGGTCGGAACAACGCTCGTCGGCATGGTCAACGGATATCTGACCGTGCCGTGCCTCGGACCGCAGCTCGGCGGGAACATGGCCGCCATCATCGACGACGTCAACGCGCGCGGCGGCGTCGGCGCAGGTTTCCACCCGATCTAGCTGCGCACCGTATCGACCGAGAGGAGTTGCTGCTCGGCGCCCCCGTGATGGGGCGCGAACCGACATCACACACTTCAGCCGGAGTCCTACCCCTCGTGATTGACAATCACGCCGCACGCGAGAGCACGTTCGACCACAAGCACGCGTTTTTGGTTCTGTGGCAGGTTTTCGACCTGGAATATTTTGAATATTGCCCGCAGGTGGGTTTTGACCGTGGCCACGCTCAGGCACAGATCGTGTGCAATCTGCCAGTTCGACGCGGGGTAGCTGTAGGCAGTCCGAGCATCGCTGGGGCGGCACAGCGCCTCCAGAACCAAATACTGGGCGTCGGTCAGGTCATTCCGGGTCGGCAGGCTGATCGGGACAATCGTTATTTCGTCTTCGGGCGGGTGGCCGTCGGTGAAGATGAACACCGATTCTCCGAGGCGGACGGTATCGCCGGAGTTGAGTTTCCGACGCCCTCCGATGCGCTCGCCGTTGACGAAAGTTCCGTTCGTCGACATGCCGTTGTCGATGACCACCCAGCAGTCCGACACCCGCTCGATGATGGCGTGCAGTCGCGACAGAGTCGCGTCGGCGGTCACGGTGACGTCGGCCGCCTTCGACCGACCTATCGTCACACCGGGCTCGTCGGGATCGAGTGGAATCTGACGCCAAATTCCGTGGCCGACACGGTGGGACAGCATGGCACCGTCAGGCGATGGTTGCTGCGCACGCTCGCCTGCCACTGAGTACGGTTCGTAACGCAGCGCCTGCTGTCCGTGCGACGTGGACATGATGCGTCGTTCCCAATCCGAGGTACGTCATGAACTGTGGGCACCGTTCCGATTAACTAAGAATGCGCTATCCCGCCGCTGATTGCACTAGTTTCAACTACTTCAGCATGTAAGTGGGGGTTCGCTCATGCCCAGGGTCTCATTTCAAGGCTCCGTCCGGACTATGGGTGCGGCAACCGGGTGCCATGTTGATCGCTCGGTCGCGACTGAGGCACGCCGGTAGCAGGCAAAACGCCAACCGATCGAGCGACGCGTAAACGGATCGGCCAGATTGGCGACCACAGCCCGGGGAACTACCAGATCCTGATACCGAGTTCAATTCCAGCAAACGATAGCCGCCGACAGTTCGCCCTTATCGCGACCGATCGGCGGACACGCACATACGACGGCTCGCCCTACGTGACGGCCGCGTTCTTCGGTTGGTTCCCACTGGTGTCCGCCGTTCCCGAGGAGTCGGATCCGGGCCGGGAATGTTCGTGATCCACTTGGTGGCCACAGCGTCCGAGAGTATTCATGACGTGGTCACGCATCTGCCGCGTCGACCCGGCGACCGGAGCTACGCAGGAACGGGCGCCGCCGCCGCACGACCACTGGGGTGTCCTCCGCAAGCTCCGGGTCCTGCACTCGGGTGACGCCTGCCTCGATCCATTCCTGCGCAGCGAGCACACCGTGCCGCGGGGTTTCAGTGCCGCGTACTGCCCGTTCGCAGCGGCGGGCCAGATCGCGCCGGTCGAGGCCTGGGTACTCCAACGGCTCGAGGACAACCTCGGCCACCATCCCCTTGGACCTGAGCACTCGCATCGCAGAACTGCCGAAGGTGTCCTCCCCGACGAAACCGGGCACCGTGGACTGCGCACCGTTGCTATCCAGATACCGCAGCCGTACCGGCTGCACCGAGGTGCCGGTGTCCACCGCGGCCTGGAAGAGCGCGGGCCGCATCGAGCCGTAGGCGCGGCCACACCACGTGGTCCCCTCGGGGAAGACCGCGACTCGATCACCGGCCGCGAGGCGCGCGCCGAGGCGGGCGACCACACCAGGCAGTTCGCGAAGCCGCTCGCGTTCGATCGGGATGACGCGCATCAGCTTCGCCAGGCCACCGAGCACCGGCCAATCCACCATGTCCGCTCGCGCCACGAATCCGAGCGGCTGCACCGCGGCCAGCACGACCACATCGGTCCAGCCGATGTGACCGGCGACGATCAACACACCCTCGCCAGGGTCGGCGAAACGTGTGTCGGACGACGCACCGCCCACGCCGGACGTGGTCACCCGGTTGTCCACGACACGCAATTGTATTCCGAGACAATCCAACACCATGCGCGTGTAGCGCCGCTGGAGATGTTCGCGCCTGCCCCGCGGGGTGGCCACGTTCACCACCAGGAAGCTGACCAGCAACCCGGCCACGCCGAGCAGCCGGGCGATGACCCGGCCGGTCCCGACCTCATCGATCCGCTCGATGCAGCCGGGCCCACATGGGCTCGACGGCATCCACGCGTGTGCGGTGTGCCGTGCGAGCGGCGCGTCGAACACCATGTACCTCACCGTGCCCCGTCGAGTGCGTTCGCGGCATCCTGTAATCGATTCAGGTAGCGGGTGTTGATCGTGTCGAGCCCGAGTAGCGCGACGAAGTCGGCGACCGCGAAATCGGGATCGTGGGCGGGCTCGCCGCAGATCTCCGCGCCGAGGCGCAGGTAGCCGCGCAGCAGTGGCGGCAGCTTGGGCCGCGACGGCGGCGTCATCTCGTCCAACGTGAGACCGTCGATGACCACCGGCCGGTGGGGATGCACTCGCCGTTCCGGATCGGAGCCGTGCCTGCCGAGCAGCATGTCCCTGACGCCGCGTACGTTCACCCCGGCCGGGTCGGCGGGGGTGTCCTGCATCGGCACGGACACACAGCCCATCACCCATTCGTATCCGGTGAGCTGGATGTAGTGCAGGATGCCCGCCCACATGAGGGTGAGCACCGAGCCGTTTCGGTGATCGGGCACCACACAGGCGCGGCCCATCTCTACAATCCGGTTGCCTTCCGGATCGAGTTGGCTCAGATCGAATTCGGTGGCCGTGTAGTACCCGCCCGCGGCGATCACCTTGTCCGGTGGCAGCATTCGATAGCATCCGACGAACTGCTCGGTGACATCGTCGCGGACGAGCAGGTGATCGCAGTGCTCGTCGAATCGGTCGGCGTCGAGGCCGGTGCCGTTGTCGGGAATCCTGAAGCCCGGCTCACCGGCGAACACGCCGTAGCGCAGCCGCTGTGCCGCCGTGCGGTGCTCGGCGTCGGAGGAAACGACCAATGAATACCGGGACCGCTCCACCCCGGATTCCGTCTGTCGAGCCGGGGCTGTCAACACGGACGAAATAGTCATATCCGTGATGAAGCCAGCCCGAAACTGCGTCGGAGCAACCTCGAAGTGTCGCGTCGATGCCGGTTCGGTGAACGCGATGATGGTCACACCGACCGTTCACCAGACGGTCGTATTTCGTTCCCGCCCCCGCATCCGAACCGCGCCTTGTGCCTGCTCGACGACCCTATCGAGCAGAAAATCGCGCTGCCCCATGAGCTGGGACAGCGCGATTGTCGTGACGTGTGGTCAGGCGGCGGTGCGTTCCAGCGTCCGCACCGGAGTCTGCTCCACCTCATCGAAGCCGGGGCGACCCGTCCCGATGAACGCGACGAGCCACGAGGCCACCGCCGCAAAGCGGTTGCGGAAGCCGACCAGATACAGCAGGTGTACGGCAAGCCACATGAACCAGGCGATCACGCCCCGGAAGGTGATGCGGTCGTTCAGCTTCACCACCGCGCTGAACCTGCTGATCACCGCCATGCTGCCCTTGTCCCAGTACTTGAACGGGGTACCCGGCCGCTGCTTCCTGCGGATGATGTCGGCGGCGTGCCTACCCTCCTGCATGGCGACCGGCGACTGCCCGGGGTAACCGTTGAGCGAGGTCATGTCGCCGATGGCGAAGATGTCGGCGTGGCCGCCGACAGTGAGGTCAGGGTTGATCAAAAGCCTTCCGGCCCGGTCGGTCTCGACGCCGGTGGCCTCGGCGAGGATGGTCGCGAAGCCGCCCGCCTGCACGCCTGCCGACCAGACCACGGTCTCCGCCGCGATCCTGCGCTCGACGCCGTCGGTATCCTTGACCGTCACCTTGCCGAGCTCGATGTCGGTCACGAAGGTGCCGACCAACACCTCCACACCACTCTTGGTCAGCGACTTCTTCGCGTATTCCGAGAGCCCGCCGCCGAACGGCGGAAGCACCTCACCGGCGCCCTCCACCAGGGTTACCGAAACTTCCTGGTGGTAATACCTTTTCGCGAGCTCCTTCAGCTGACCGGCGACCTCGACGCCGGTCGCGCCCGCGCCGACCACCACAAAGCTGAGCAGCCTGTCCCGCGTCTCCTCGTCTGCGCCCGCGGCCTCGGCGAAGACCCGCTCGATCTGGGCGCGAAGCAGTCTCGCGTCGTCGATGGTCTTGAGCGAGAAAGTCTTGTCGGCGAAGTCGTCGCGCCCGAAGTAGGACTGCGAGGCGCCGGTGGCGGCGATCAGCGAGCCGTATCGGATCTGCCGACGCACCCCCTCGTGCTCGTAGGTGAGGATCGCAGTGGCAGGCTCGATGCCGACCACTTTGCCGAGCCGGACGTCGGCCCCCCGGTGTCGTCGCAGCACCGAGGCGATCGGCGGCGCGATCTCGTCGGAAGCCAGCACACCCGTCGCGACCTGGTAGAGCAGTGGCTGGAAGAGATGTTCCGGCGTGCTCGAGATGAGTACGTAGTTGATACCCGATTTGGCCAATTGCTTAGCGGCGGCAAGCCCCCCGAATCCCGATCCAACGATGACGACATCTGCGTGTTCCATGACAGCCTCCTTCTCTCATTACCAACCGTCATTCGAAGCGCAGATATTTCAGGTGTTCAGGCGCATAATGTAGATGACTCTTATCTTGATCGCTCATGAATTGGAGATGACGTGGAGCTTCGCCAGCTCACCTACTTCGTCGCAGTCTGCGAGGAGCTCAGTTTCAGCAGAGCCGCCGCTCGCTGTTACATCTCACAATCGGCGATCAGCCACCAGATCGCCCGGCTGGAGCGCGACCTCGGGGTGCAACTCTTCGAACGCTCGACCAGGGCCGTCGTACCAACCGACGCGACCATGCGGCTACTTCCCCTGGCTAAACAGATGCTGAGCCTGGAATCCGCGATCCGCGCCACGGTGCGGACGTCGGGGCACCGCATCCGGCTTGCCGCGAACATGTCCTTCGCGACGCGATCCCTCTCGGCGATCGCGGGCGCCCGCGCCGCGCACCCCGACGCCGAGATCGAGTTCGTGATCAAGCCGTTCCGCCAGCGGATCACCGCCGTGGCCGACGGCGACTGCGACCTCGCGCTCATCCGCGGCAGCGTCGATGAGCCGGGTCTCGCCGTCGAGAAGCTCTGGGTCGAGGATCTGGTCATCGCCACCTCGGCCGCCCATCCCCTGGCGACGTGCGAGGAGGTGACGCTGGCCGAACTCAGCTCCTACCCGCTACTGCTGCCACCAGAGCAGGAACAGGTTTTGCTGCACAACGTCATTCGGGCCGCATTCGCAGACCTGTCCGCAGGACCCACGTACGGACCGCCGATTCCGCCCGACCACACCGCGACCATGCAGTTGATCAATCGACCCGAGGCGTGGACAGTGCTCTATGCCGACAGCCCGACCGAGGGGCTCGTTGTGCTGCCGCTGGCCGAGCACCGGCTACGGATACCCGTCTCCGCCGTACTACGCAGCGACACCCGGCGGTCGGCGATTCTCACTACCTTGCTGACGGGACTGCATCGGTGTTGACCAGGCGTTCTCGCGAGCGAAGCGCTGCGCACCGATAACCATCGACATCACCGCGACCAGCACCGTGACTCCGCTGTCGAGATAAATCTCCGAGGCATCGAAGCCACCCTGGAACGGCGCCCCCCGCATCGGCGGTGCACGAGAACGGATTTGCCTTCGCCCGACGCTATGGGCGCTCGCGATTTCGCGATACCGATGCCGGTTGCGCGTCCGGGCTTGCGATCGACGCCAGTCAGCGCGCCTGACGTCGGGCAACATCGATCGGCCTGCCGGACAGATCATTGTGTGGGGCAAGGTATCTCGCGAGGATGGCTGACGCAGGCCTGATTTACTGAAGCGCGTGAGGGTTACAGACACAGGTGAGCGTGCCTGGTACCTGCGACGCAGGTTCTTGCCGTGGCGACGGCTGGTCCAACCGTTCAATATCGGAATGGAGGGCACGTACTTCCTCTTCGAGGTGCCTGTCGGAGCCGCGCCGCCCTCGGGTCCGCGAGCGGTTCAGCAGCCCACCCCGCGCGCGGCCCGCCGCCAACAACGGCGCGACGATCGGGAGCACAAGCTGGACCGGGTCGAAGGCTGGCAATGGCTGTACCGGTTTCCGCTGCTGCTCATCGTCATTGCGCTTGTGGCGGTCGTCGGACAGGCGCTCGAGCTGCTGATGTTCTTGCTCTTTCTGGTGCTTTGCGTATGCGCGTCGGTGGAATTGGCGGTGCAGTTGATCGTGGGGACGATCCTGATGGTGCCAAGGATGCTCGGAGCGCTTCGCTCCCGCGTCGATGTGTATACCGAACACGGCAACCGACTGGCCTCGCTTACTGTGCTGTATGTGCCCGGCCACTGGCGGGCCAGGCAGCTCGTGGTTGATTTGGCCGAGCTCCGACGCTCCGCGAATTGGCCGTTCGACCCCGTCCATGACCCCCGAGTTGCCCTGTTGCTCCAGCAATACCGGGTCGAGATCATCCACCACGAAAGCCTCTGGAACACCCCGATTCCCGCGCGCTGAACCTACCAGTGCCGCGTCGAGGAACGCAGGGCAGGAAATCGGGTAGCCGGATTCCGGAAGTGGGATGCCTTCACAGCCGATGGCTTCGCGAACGAATTCTGGTGGCAGGCACCAAACGCACGTTGGGCTTTGGTCGTGTCGGTCCATTGCTGAATCCCCGTTCTGCTGCGGCTGTCCGTTCGGCGCCCGTCGAAGGCGAAGGCGCGCAAGGAATTCGCGATCGTGCGCAGGGTCGCTGATGGATTGCTGCCGTCTTGTGAATTGCGTTGCCGATACTTAGTGCGTGGATCTGACGTAGTGCCCGTTATGGGTGCGCACCCGGTACCGACTACGGACCGCAGAGGTAAGAACGAACCATCGACCCGACGGGCGGTGCGTCAGATGGCGATCCATGGCACCGCTACGGCCACGAGATCGAAATAAACTCCCAAGACAACCGCCTTCGTTGCCTCGAACCGAGTTGCAGCTCCGGCCAGGGCGCGCGCAGCGCAATCACGCAATGTGAAATTTGCATAATGCAACTTTTGACGAGTTGCGCTATCGTCGCAGTCGATTTGCTGGCAAGAAGCCGGTTATGGCCACGGAGCGGATGCGTGCTGGAACTCGATCACTTCAGTAACGGGTGGGTGACCCCCGTTCTGGCTTACATCATGTCCGTCGCCGGATCGATGCTCGGTCTTCGATGCGCGGTGCACGCCCGATCGTCGTACTGGCCCGCAGGCTGGCTCATCGCCGCGGCGATTGCCCTGGGTGGCGCTGGTATCTGGGTCATGCATTTCACCGCGATGCTCGGCTTCTCCATCCGCGGTGGAACCATCCGTTACGACGTGCCGATGACGCTGCTCAGCGCGGCCGTGGCGATGGTGGTGGTGTGGATCGGGCTGTCGGTCGTCGTGCGCTGGCGACGGGAAGTCCTTGCGCTGCCGATCGGCGGCGCCATCACCGGGCTCGGCGTGGCCGCCATGCACTACCTGGGCATGCATGCGATGAACACCGATGTGACCGTCGGATACAACCTCGGAACTGTTGCGATGTCGCTCGTGATCGCCGTGGTCGCGGCGACCGCGGCGCTATGGTTCATGCTGCACGTCAGTGGCCTCCGCGCAACCATCGGCGCGGCGCTGATTATGGGCCTCGCGGTGTGCGGCATGCATTACACCGGAATGGCGTCGATGCACGCCCAGCACGCCCAGCACGTCGGGCAGCATGCCATGCCCCCCGACGGTGCCGATCCCATGCAGCTGATCACACCGCTGATCATCACCGTCACTGTGATCACCATAATGTTGGTCGCTGTGGTTGGGCTGGCCGAACTCGACGAACTCAGCAAGCCTGATCCACTCCCCGTACCTGCCCGGCCCGCTTCTGCCCAGCCCGGATCCGCCCAGTTCGTGTCCACCCGGCGCAAATCCACGACGCTGGCAACCGCTCCCGCCGATCTGCCCCGAAGTGGCCGCGAGTGGCCGCGGCGAGAAATGCCGGATCAGCGCTGACTCCTGGTCGCCACGGCCGGTCCGGCCGCCGCAGCGACCATGCGGACGAAGGCGAGGCTGAACCGTTCCGGACGAGCGGTGATCGGAAGGCCGCCATACAGAGTCGTCGCACCGACCCAGTCGAAGGCTGCCGATTTCGTCGACTTCTCTGCCTGCAACCCACGACATCTGGTGCCGGCAATCACCTACCAACGGAGAGTGGGCCCCGACCGTTTCCGGTCAGAGCCACCATCTTCGGGTGAAGGATGTGTCAGCGCTTGTGCGCCTGCACTGCCTCGGTCAGCTACGGGGCGATGTTGAACAGGTCCCCGACGATGCCCGTACTCCGCGATCTCGAAGATCGGGGCCTGTTCGTCCTTGTCGACGGCGACGACGGCCATTCGGTTTGTGTCGCGCCGAAATCCCTGGACCTGGGCGGCAGCGCGCCTAGCATCGGAGAATGAGCAACTCTGCGAAAGCTGTCTTGGAGGGCGGACCGGCGGATCTGTCGGACCGGGTTGTTCCCATCACCCCGCCGGGGACCGAAATCAAGGTGCCGTTCAGAGGCGGCTACGAACATTTCGAGGCGACTCCTCGGCTCCAGGACACCGCCGACGGGCCGTTACGCGTCTACCAGTGGGCCTACCGCACCTCGATCGCCGAATGAGGACCACCTAGCGGACGCCGAACTAGGCATCGCGGCGACACCCGATGCGGGCGCCGCGGCAGTACCGGGTGCGCCGGTAGCCGCATCGGCACATGAATGCGCTTCACGAAAAATGCAGGTGGCCCCGGCTGTTTCCAGCCGGGGCCACCTGCGAAACGCTCAGCGCGGAGCTATCAACCCTTGTGCGCCTTGACCGCTTCGGTCAGCTGCGGGGCGACGTTGAACAGGTCGCCGACGATGCCGTAGTCCGCAATCTCGAAGATCGGGGCCTCTTCGTCCTTGTTGACAGCGACGATGGTCTTCGAGGTCTGCATGCCCGCGCGGTGCTGGATCGCGCCGGAGATGCCGAGGGCGATGTACAGCTGCGGGGAGACCGTCTTACCGGTCTGGCCGACCTGGAACTGACCCGGGTAGTAGCCCGAGTCGACCGCGGCACGCGAGGCGCCCACAGCGGCGCCCAACGAGTCGGCGAGCGCCTCGACGACCGCGAAGTTGTCGGCGGAACCGACACCACGACCACCGGAGACGACGATGCTCGCCTCGGTGAGCTCCGGACGGTCGCCACCGACGATCGGCTCGCGGGAGATGACGCGCACGACGCCCTCTTCCTGAGCCGGGACCTCGACGGTCACCTTTTCGCCGGCACCGGCCTGCGCCGAGGCCTCGATGGCGCCGGGGCGCACCGAGATCACCGGCACGTCGCCGGTCGCCTTGGCGTCGACGGTGAACGCGCCACCGAAGATGGAGTGCACGGCCGAGCCGTCGGCCTTGACATCGATGACGTCCACCAGCAGGCCGGAGCCGATGCGGGCGGCGAGGCGACCCGACACTTCCTTGCCTTCGGCGGTGGCGGCGACGATGACGGCGGCCGGGGAGGCCGACTCCGACAGCGCGGCAAGCACGTCGACCTTCGGGGTCACCAGGAAGTTCTCGACATCGTCGGATTCGGCGATGTAGATCTTCTCGGCGCCTGCCGCGGCCAGCGCGTCGGCCAGCTTCTCGCCGGTCCCGGCCGAGCCGAGCACGACGGCGGCCGGTTCGCCGAGGGTGCGGGCGGCGGTGAGCAGTTCGGTGCTGACCTTCTTGATCGCACCGTCGGCGTGCTCGACGAGCACAAGTACTTCTGCCATTTTGTGTTCTCTCCTAAGCAGTCTCGAGCGGGATCAGATGATCTTCTGACCGACGAGGTACTGGGCGATCTTGGTGCCGCCGTCGCCCTCGTCCGCGATCTTCTCGCCCGCCGTGCGCGGCGGCTTCGGGGTGGCCGCGGTGACGGTGCTGCCTGCGTTCGCGACGCCGACAGTTGCCGGGTCGACACCGAGGTCGGCCAGCGTGAGGGTCTGCACTTCCTTCTTCTTCGCGGCCATAATGCCCTTGAAGGAGGGGAAGCGCGGCTCGTTGATCTTCTCGGTGACGCTGACGATGGCCGGGAGGGTGGCCTCCAGCTTGAAGACACCCTCGTCGGTCTCGCGCTCGCCGGTGATCTTGTCGCCGTCGACGACCAACTTGCGCAGGTGCGTCAGCTGCGGGATGCCGATGTACTCCGCGATGATCGCGGGCACGGCGCCCGCGCGACCGTCGGTGGCCTCGTTGCCCGCGATGACCAGCTCGACACCCTCGACCTGGCCGAGCGCGGCGGCGAGCACGTAGGCGGTCTGCACGGCGTCGGAGCCGTGGATCGCCGGGTCGTTGACGTGGATGGCCTTGTCGGCGCCCATGGACAGCGCCTTGCGGATGGCCTCGGTGGCACGGTCCGGACCGGCGGCCAGCACGGTGACCTCGCCGCCCTGGGCCTCCTTGATCAGCAGCGCTTCTTCGACGGCGCGCTCGTTGATCTCATCGAGGACAGCGTCGGCAGCCTCGCGGTCGAGCGTGAAGTCACCATCGGTCAGCTTGCGCTCGGACCAAGTGTCGGGAACCTGCTTGATGAGTACGACGATGTTCGGCATTGGTCTTCGTCGACCTCCTGTTCTGGGGGCACGTTGTGGTGGTCGCACGAGCGGGCCGTACGTCCATTGAGTAGCTCAGGGCGTGACACTACCCTACGTTAAGTTACTCATGGGTAACTTACCTGCTTCTCTCTCACAACACCGGTCCGGGCGATATCGTGCGCCGGTTGTACCAGTAACGTCGGACGGATGAGCGAGGCTGTGATCCCTGCCGCAGTGGGCACCCCACCGGGCATTATTCCCGAGTCGACCACTGGCGACCTCGAGCCGCTGCCGCTGACCGGCGAGCGCACCGTACCCGGCATAGCCGAGGAGAACTACTGGTTCCGCAGGCACGAGATCGTCTACGCGCGCCTGCTGGCCCGATGCACGGGAAAGACGGTGCTCGAGGCCGGATCCGGGGAGGGCTACGGCGCGAACATGATCGCCGACGTGGCCACCAAGGTCATCGGCCTCGATTACGACAGCAGCGCCGTCGCGCATGTGCGCGCCCGCTACCCGCGCGTCGAGATGCTCCAAGGCAATCTCGCCGCGCTCCCGCTCGACGACGCCGCGGTCGACGTGGTGGTGAATTTCCAAGTCATCGAACATCTCTGGGACCAGAGCCAGTTCATTCGCGAATGCCTTCGGGTGCTGCGGCCGGGCGGCGAGCTGCTCATCAGCACCCCCAACCGGATCACCTTCTCGCCGGGTCGCGACACCCCCCTCAACCCGTTCCACACCAGAGAACTGAATGCCGCTGAGCTGACCGAACTGCTGGTCGAGGCCGGATTCGAGGTCACGCTGATGACCGGCGTGCACCACGGGCCGAGCCTGCAAGCGTTGGACGCCAAGCACGGCGGCTCGTTCATCGACGCCCAGATCGAACGCGCGCTCGCCGGAGAGCCGTGGCCCGCCGAGCTGACCGCCGACGTCGCGGCTGTCGGCATCGACGATTTCGCCTTGATCACCGATGACATCGACGCAAGCCTCGACCTGGTCGCCATCGCGGTGAAGCCTTGAGCAGCTCGGCCGTACCCGGCCAGTTCACTCTGGTCTTGCATTCACACCTGCCCTGGCTCGCCCATCACGGCCGCTGGCCGGTCGGCGAGGAATGGCTCTATCAGTCCTGGGCGGCGTCCTACCTTCCGGTCGCCGCGGTACTGAGAAACCTTGCTGCCGAGGGACGTTCGCATCTGCTGAGCCTCGGGATCACGCCGGTGCTCGCCGCCCAGCTCGACGATCCGCACTGCCTGTCCGGCATGCACCACTGGCTGGGCAACTGGCAGCTGCGTGCCGACGAGGCCGCGATGGCCGGAAACACCGCGCTCGGCAGGCACGAACACCGGCTCGCCACCGCCGCACTGGCCGACTTCGAACAGCGCTGGCGGCACGGCGCGGCCCCGGTCTGGCGGGCCCTCATCGATGCCGACGCGATCGAGCTGCTCGGCGGTCCGCTCGCGCATCCGTTCCAGCCGCTGCTGGACCCACGGCTGCGCGCCTTCCAGCTCACCGAGGGCCTTGCCGACGCACAGCAGCGCTGGGGCCACACCCCGGCCGGCATCTGGGCGCCGGAATGCGGCTACACCCCCGGCATGGAGACTGGATACGCCGACGCCGGTGTGACACATTTCATGGTCGACGGTCCCGCGCTGCGCGGCGACACCTCGCTCGGACGACCCGTTCGCGAGTCCGATGTGGTGGCCTTCGGGCGCGATCTCCAGGTGAGCTACCGAGTGTGGTCGCCCAAATCCGGCTATCCCGGGCACAGCGCCTACCGTGACTTTCATCACTATGACCACGCGACGGGTCTCAAGCCCTCCCGTGTCACCGGCAAGACGGTGGCGGGCCCGGACAAGGCACCGTATGACCCGGAGCTCGCCGCCGCCGCGATCACCCGCGATGTCGACGATTTCGTGCAGACCGTGCGTGAGCGACTGATCGCCGAATCCGAGCGGATCGGTCGTCCCGCCCTGGTCGTGGCTGCCTTCGATACCGAACTGTTCGGCCATTGGTGGCATGAGGGTCCGCAGTGGCTCGACCAGGTGCTGCGCGCATTGCCCGAGGCAGGCGTGCAGGTCGGCACCCTCGCCGATGCCCGCGAACGCGGGTTCGTCGGCGAGCCGGTGCCGCTGGCGGATTCGTCGTGGGGCTCCGGCAAGGACTGGCGGGTCTGGGCCGGCGACCAGGTCCGTGACCTGGTGGAACTCAACGACGACGTCGTGCGGCTCACCCTCGACACGGTCGACAAGATGCGCTCCGCGGACGGCGGCGTCGAACTGCGCGACCAGGTCGCCGACCAGCTGCTGCGCGAGGCCGTTCTCACCGTGTCCAGCGACTGGGCCTTCATGGTCAGCAAGGACTCGGCGGCGGGTTACGCGAGGGATCGCGCGCATCGGCACGCGCATGCCGTGCGCGAGATCGCGGCCGCCGTCGGGGCGGGTCAAGTCGCCAAAGCACAGCAGTTGGCGGCAGGATGGGGTGCGGCTGACGGATTCTTCCCCGGTTTGGACGCACGGCGACTTGCCTACTCAGGGTCCGGTCATCACGCTGCCGCGCCGGAAATTGCGCCGGGACCAGGCCCCGCCACGGACCAAGGCTCCGCATCAGAAGGACATGCATGAAGATTTTGATGGTGTCGTGGGAGTACCCGCCGGTTGTGGTCGGCGGGTTGGGCAGGCACGTGCATCACCTGGCGATCGAGCTTGCCACCGCGGGCCACGAGGTCGTCGTGCTGTCGCGCCGCCCCACCGGCACCGACTCCTCGACCCATCCCACTCACTCCTTCATCGCCGATGGTGTGCTGGTGGTCGCGGTAGCGGAGGATCCGCCGTGTTTCGACTTCGGCGACGACATGCTCGCCTGGACACTGGCGATGGGGCACGCGATGGTGCGCGCCGGTGTCGCGCTCGGCAAGCCGGGCATTGGTGACGGCTGGGTTCCCGACGTTGTGCACGCGCACGATTGGCTGGTCGCCCATCCCGCGATCGCCCTCGCCGAGTATTACGACGTACCGCTGGTCTCGACGCTGCACGCGACCGAGGCGGGCAGGCACAGCGGCTGGGTATCGGGCCGGGTCAACAAGCAGGTCCACTCGGTCGAGTGGTGGCTCGCCAACGAGTCCGACGCGCTCATCACGTGTTCGGCCTCGATGCAGGACGAGGTGGAACGGCTCTACGGGCCCGAGCGGATTCCGCTGCGGGTGATCCGCAACGGCATCGACGTCGGCGCATGGACCTTCCGTCCGCGCGCACCGCGCACCGGCCCGCCGCGGCTGTTGTATGTGGGGCGACTGGAGTACGAAAAAGGCGTGCAAGACGCGATCGCGGCGCTGCCGAGGATCCGGCGCGCGCACCCCGGCACCACGCTGACCGTCGCCGGTGTCGGCACCCAGTTCGAGTGGTTGCGCGAGCGGGCCCGAGTGCATCGGGTGGCGCGCGCGGTGACCTTCGCCGGACAGCTCGGCCACGAGGAGCTGCTGGGCTGGCTGCACGGCGCCGACGCGATCGTGCTGCCGAGCCGTTACGAACCCTTCGGCATCGTCGCTCTGGAGGCGGCCGCGGCGGGTATCCCGCTGGTCACCTCCACCGCTGGCGGTCTCGGCGAACTCGTCGTCGACGGTGTCACCGGCGCGTCCTTCGAACCCGCCGACGTGGACGGCCTCGTCGACGCGGTCCGTGCCGTGCTCGACGCCCCCGCTGCGGCCCAGGATCGCGCCTACGCCGCCCGCGAACGTCTCACCGCCGACTTCGCTTGGGACGTCGTCGCCGCCGAGACGATCCAGGTCTACCAGTCCGCAAAACGTCGCGTCCGCAACCCGATGGGCCGTCCGACGATCGTGGAACGCCCACTCCCCGAACGCGATCCGAACCAGCCCGTCTGATCGCCGAGACTAGGCTTCCAGCTTCTTCACGACCTTCTGGATGGTGAGCCACGTGCGCGTGGTGATCTCCTTGCTGTAGGTCTTCTCCATCCAGGCCATGAAGTTCGGGGTGCGTGGCTCGGTGTTGTCGATGACCGAGAGGACGACGCGGGCCTTCACGTCGTAGCCGACGATGCGGACGCCGGGCTCGCTCTGCTTCAGCAGCTCATCGGTGATATTCGGCGGTGGCTGCTTGAGGAAGGTCGCGGTCAGATAGGTTTCGCGGCCGTGCGTCAGGCCGGGGAACGGATCGGTTTCGAGCAGATCCCGCAGTTCTTCGTAGCTGCGAATGATCGTGCCGCCCGGAATACCGAGCTCGCTGTTCAACGCGTCCTGAACGCGCGCTTCCAAATCCGGTATGTCGGTGTCGGTGCTGCGGAACACCACATTGCCGCTCGACAGCAACGTCGCGACCTTCTCGAACCCGAGACCCTCGAACACCGCGCGCAGCTTCTCGTTCTTCATGTTCGGATTGGTCGGCATGATCCCGCGCAACAGCGCCGCGTACCTGTTCATAGCGCCGACCGTACCCATCACGACCGACAAACACCGGCTCGCCCGGCCGACGGATCGAACGCGGACAGCGACACGGCTACGCCGACTGCGTGACGCCGTTCTTCTTGCGCGCGATATCTTCCAACGCGGCAACATATTTCGCGCGCTCCGCAGCGCCCGCCTCCCACGTCTCCTTGCGGTTCTTCACCACCTTGGCCGGGGCCCCGACGGCAATGCTGTAGTCGGGGATCTCACCCTTGACCACCGCGTGCGCACCGAGCACACAACCGCGGCCGACGCGCGTCTCACGCAGCACCGTCACCTTCGCGGCGATCCAGGTGTCCGGACCGATGCGCACCGGGCTCTTCACGATGCCCTGATCCTTGATCGGCATGTTGATGTCGTCCATGCGGTGGTCGAAGTCGCAGATGTAGCACCAGTCCGCGACCAGCGTCGACTCACCGATCTCGATGTCGAGGTAGGTATTGACGACGTTGTCCTTGCCGAAGACCACCTTGTCGCCGATGCGCAGCGATCCCTCGTGGCAGCGGATGGCATTGCCGTCGCCGATATGCACCCAGCGACCGATCTCCATCCGGCCGAGCTCGGGTGTCGCGTGGATCTCCACCCCGCGACCCAGGAAGACCATGCCGCGCAGCACGATGTGCGGATTGGCCGCCTTGAACTTAAACAGCCGGTAGTAGCGCACCAGATACCAAGGCGTGTACGCCCGGTTGGCGAGCACCCAGCGCAGCGAAGCTACGGTCAGAAAACGCGCCTGCAGCGGATCCCGACGGCGCGATCCGCGCCACCGCGAGCGCAACGGTGCGCCCCACATGCTCGTCACGAACGGTCTCCTTCGTGGTTCTTCGGGTCGCGTCCGACCCGGCCGTAACAGATAGAGCCTATCCGCCTGCGCGATATGGCCCGCGACCACCCGCGTCGACACTGATGGGACGCGCACACCCATCGGATGTCCCTCCGTTACAGTGTCTCGTGCGCCGGCGACAGCGCCCTCGAATCTGCACGCGGACACCCGCCCCGGGACGTGATCGCGCTGCGGTTCGACACGCTCAGTCTCGTGCGAGCGGCCAACGACGACAGGAGTGCAGCAGGTGCGAAGCGGCAGCGTACTGGATACATCCAGGTGGCGACCGTCCCGGCTGCACACGGTGGCATCGCTGGCCATCGTCGGTGCGCTGGCACTGGCAGGCTGCGGTACCGACATCGACGACATCACCGTCGGGCCGGGCAAAGGCTGGCCCTCCGCGCACTACGACGGTCGCAACGGCGGCACCAGTCCGGTTACCGGCTCACGCAAGGTGTCGCTGAGCTGGTCACGTCCTATCGGCGGCCCGGTGGAGGAAGCCGTCACGATCGGTGCCGAAGGACAGATGTTCCTGACCACCCGCGCCTCGTCCGGCTGCGCCATCTTCTCCTTCCAGATGCGCAGTGGTCGTAAACGTTTCTGCAACGCGCTGGGCCCGAACGCGATCTCCGCGCCGTCGGTAGTCGACGGTGCTACCAATGTCTATGTCGGCGACGACGGCGTGAATGCACCCGCCGGGGTGAATTCGTTCAACTACCTCGGGCAGCCGCGCTGGCGCACACCCGTTGCCGGAGTTCCGGTTTCGGTGCAGTTCACCGGCGACGGCAACCTGCTGTCGATCAGCCAGTCCGGCCAGGTCGACGTACTGTCACGGCAGACGGGTGCGCGCGTGGTCCCCACCGTGCAGCTATTGGGTGAGCCCGACTTTCTCGAGTATCCGGACCTGGTCCGCCCCGCCGCGGGGCAGGGCCTCGACGACTGCCGTACCGGGGGACCGCAATGCCCGGTCGCGAACATCTCCGCCGTAGACCCGGACACCGGCCGCTTCTTCCTGACGCTCTGGAAGCCCGGCAAGCCCGCCGCATTGGTCGGGCTACGCTACGCGAACAACAAGATTCAGCAGGAGTGGAGCGCCGACCTGCTGATCGATGGCAGCGCAACCAGTCCAACCGTGTCTGCCGACGGCCGCACCGTCTATGTGGGCGACAACAGCAAACACCTCATCGCTGTCGACACCGCCGATGGCCGCACCAAGTGGTCACACACCCTGGGATGGGTGCCTCGCGGCGGCATCTCGGTCTCCGGTGACGGCCTCATCATCCCGTCCGGTGACGACGGATATCTGCTCGCCATGCGCGACAAGGGTGACTCCACCGAGATCGTATGGGAGCGTAAGGATCTCGCCCTCCGTGGCACGCCCGTGCAGACCGCTGGCGGCACCGGCTACACGGCTGCCTCCATCGGCGACGGCCTGAACCTGATCACCTTCGACACCAAAACCGGCGCCACCGTCGATTCCGATGTTCTGCCCGACGCCACGGGCAGCACCACCGGCACCTCCATCGGTGCCGATGGCGAAATCGTCCTGGCCACTCGAATCGGCGAGCTCTTCGTTTTCAAACCCGACCGGTAGGCAGCGCTGATTGTCGCACCCGTCCAGCGAAGTGCCCCGTCATCGAGTTCGATGACGGGGCACTTCACTAGCCGGGGCTTGCGGGATGCAGAGGAAAACGGCTGCGGTACGGCCGATTCGCGTAATGACCAACGTATAAGGCTGGGAGCCGGACGGTTTCAGCCGGCGGCGCAGCTGATCGGGATCGACATCGACACCGCGCACCAGAATCTCCAGCGGCCCGCATTCGCGCTTGCGCAGTTCGGTGCGCAGGCTCTTCTCCCGGTATTCGAGCCGATCGATGATCCGGAAGCCACGCACCCCGTCGGGCACCTGGTCGCCGGTGAGATAGGCGATGCGCGGGTCCAGTTGCCATAGACCGTGTTTCGCCGCGTAGTGGCGCACCAGGCCGGCGCGTACGACGGCGCCGTCCGGGTCGATGATCCACTCCCCCGGATCCTGTTCGGGAATCTCGTCGGGCTCGGCGTCGGTAAGCGTCCAGGATTCGCCAGTGGAGTTCAGCACCGTCGCCCGGCGGGTGCCGGTCGCGGCCAGCCCCGGCGACCACAGGCAGGCCTCACGCACGGCCCCGTCCAAGGACACCACTTCGACCTCACCCGACCAGTCGAGTCGATCGAAATCCAGTCCGGGCGCACACTTCACGGCGAGATCGCGCCCTGGGTAAGCGGCGAGCAGATCGGGCAGCGGTGGTTGCAGCTTGGCCGGATCGTGGGTGCGGCGACCATCGGCCCGCCGGGCGGGGTCGGCGACGACGACCGTGCCGACACTGCACGACACCAGGGCATCCGCCTTGGCCAGCATCACATTGCCTGCGCCTGCCAGATTGTGCGCGGCCATCGAGAGTCGAACATCGTCCAGATCGCTGCCGATCACGGACGGACAGGCATGAGCCAGCTCGGCGAGTTCCGCTCCGATGGAGCAGGTCACGTCGTGCACGGGCCGATCGGCCAGCCGCGCGGCGCGGTGCCTGGCCACCAAGGTCGGGGTGGCCTGCTGCAGCGCGTCATCGGTGAACAGCCAGGCCCAGGCATCGGAGAGCTTCGTTGCGGCTCTTCGGCGCAGCCGCACGGTCTCGACAAGGGCGGCGGCGCGGTCGCCGTGTGCACGACGCACCCGCTCGAGATCGCGCAGGTGCGTCGTGGTGGTCAGCTCCAGCCCGTCCACCTCGGCCAGCGCGGCGATACCCGCCGCACTGCCGAGGAAGGTGACATCCTCGGTGCCGAAGCTGTACCCCACTACTTCGCGGAAGCGCCGGGCTTCACGCCGGTGATCATCGCGTTGTAGAAGAACTGGCGCGGCACCACGCGGCGCATGACGTTCTCATCCACCCAGCTCAGCCCCAGCCACGCCTTGTACATCGCCAGGCGGTAGCCCATGGTGAGCTTCTCCTCGGGCACCGCGGCCTCGAAGGTGCGCACCGGCCAGCCCCACAGTGCGGCGGCGAATTCCTCGGTGGTCGCCTTCACCTCGACCGCGCCCGCCGAGGACGCCATGGCCTCCAGCTCGCGCGGGTCGAAGGTGTGCAGATCGACGACCGCTTCCAGCGCCGCGGCACGCGACGACTCGTCCAGCTCCGTCTGCGGCCGCCGCCAGCCCGCCAGTGCGGGCAGCTTGGTGACGGTGGTGGTGGCCTTCCAGGTGATCCGGCCCAGCCAGCGTGCGTAGAAGTTGCCCGCCGTGGTCGGCTCGCCCGCGAAGACGAAACGCCCGCCCGGCTTGAGCACCCGCAGGCATTCCTTCAGCGCCAACTCCACATCGGGGATGTGGTGCAGCACCGCGTGCCCGCAGACCAGGTCGAAGGTGTCGTCGTCGTACGGGATGGTCTCGGCGTCGGCAACGCGGCCGTCGACATCGAGCCCGAGGTTCTGCGCATTGCGCAGCGCGACCTTCACCATGCCCGGCGAAAGGTCGGTGACCGAACCGGACTTCGCGATGCCACCCTGCATCAGGTTCAGCAGGAAGAAGCCGGTGCCGCAGCCGAGTTCCAGCGCCCGGTCGTACGGCAGCGGGGCGGGTCCCACGGCCGCGTCGAATCGACCGCGGGCGTATTCGATACAGCGCTCGTCATAGGAAATCGACCATTTGTCGTCATAGGTCTCGGCTTCCCAGTCGTGGTACAGGACCTGGGCGAGCTTCGTATCCTTGAGTGCTGCTTCGACCTCGGCCTCGGTGGCATGCGGGTTCGGCGCGGGGTCGTCGGAACGTACCGTCATGGTCGGCAAGCCTAGCTAACCCGCCGGTGCCGGTCGTCAGCGGAGTAGTGAGTGCCGCCTAATTCGCAGTGCGGGTCCACGGTCGAGAACCCGGTCCGGTTTCGGGGACGCTCGGCGAGCTACCTGCGTGCAATCACCACCGGCTGTCGCGCTGAGGGAGCTGGGGATCCGCCGGGCTAGCGGCCGACAAACGCCGCGGATCCCGGTCCATCAGCCAGGTAGGAACGCGTTCCAATTTCCCGGTCCTCGGTGGTGAACAGATCGGCCCACTCCGTCCGCGCGCGGTCGAGGCCGTGCGGACCCGCCTCGAAGACCGCCTTGGCGGCCGCCAGCGCACGAGCCGGGCCGCCGATGAATTGCTCGGCCCAGCGCAGCGCGGCGGTATACACGTCATCGGGGGCGACCACCTCGTCGACGAGACCGAGCGCGAGGGCCTCTTCGGCTTCGACAAAACGGCCGGTGTAGACGAGGTCCTTCGCGGGGCCGGGGCCGATCAACAGCGACAGCCTGCGGATGCCCGCAAGGGGAATCAAACCGGCCTGGATCTGCGGCAACCCGAGCTTGACGTTGTCGCCGATGATGCGCCGGTCGGCGCCGAGCGCCAGTTCCAGCCCACTGCCGAGGCCGTAGCCGCTGATCGCGGCGACCGTGGGTTGCCCGATCTTGGCCAGGCAACCGAGAGCGGTCTGCAGATCGGCTGCCATGGCAGCGGCCTGATCGGGGTCGAGCCCGGACAGTTCGGCGAGGTCGTCGCCCGCCGAGAACACCCGCTCGTCGCCGTAGACGACCAGCGCCGCAACACGGGTGTCCGCGGCGACCGTTTCGGCTGCCGCGGCCACTTCCCGCACCAGCTGCACGGTGAACTGGTTCATCGGCGGGCGGGCGATCCGGAGCACGGCCACGCCACGCGCGGCATCACCCTCGGGCAGATCCAGGGTCACGAATTCGGCCATGGAACGCCACGCTACCGGGTAGCCGTCGGTTTCCTCACTTGCGCACGGATCCCTTGAGTCGACTCTGATCCGGGAGGCCGGCGAAGTAGCGCTGATTGTCGGGGAAGCTCAGCACCTGATGTCCTTCGACTGCCGACAGCACTGGCATGATCGGGTCGATGACTACCTCGGCGGCGAGAATGTCCGCGGTGGAAGCGAACTCGCTCAGTGCGACGAGCTGCGCCCAGGTGGGTGGCAGCAGAATGTCGGTGCCCGACCGCCAGCGATCCAGCGCTTCGGCAGGCGTACGCCACTGCACCTCCTCGGCCTCGGAGGTAGCTCCATCGGCCAATTGCCCCTCGGGCAGCACAGCAACGAAGAACCTGGTGTCGTAGCGACGTGGCTCGATCACCGGGGTGATCCAATTCGCCCACGGCCGCAGCAGATCCGCGCGCAGCACGAGTTTTTCCTCGGCGAGGAAGGCGGCGAGCGACACGTCACGGCGTTCCAGCCGCCCTCTGGCATCGCGGTAGCCTGCCGTGTCCGAGACGACGGTGTCAGCGGTCGGCCCCGCAAGCAGCACTCCGCATTCTTCGAACGTCTCGCGCACCGCGCCGGCCACCAGCGCTTTGGCACGCGCCTCTGTGGTACCGAATTTCGCGGCCCACCACGCGGGTTCGGGCCCGGCCCACTCGATGTCGGCGGTCCCGTCCGAGGGGTCGACGCCACCGCCGGGGAAAACCGTCATCCCGGCGGCAAACGCCATTGCGCCCACCCGGCGCTGCAGGAACACCTCTGGTCCCGTGGCACCGTCTCGCACCACCATGACCGTCGACGCGTCTTTGGGCGACGGCACCTGCGGCTGAGAGTCAGCCTGCGCGTTTGTCTCACTCACCCTTGCACCCTAGCGCCTGCTTGGTGCTGGGTCGCCTGCCCATCCGGGCCAGCTCATCGAGCGCAGCTCCGCACCGCCGACCGTGTGCGGCGATCGCAGCTCGCACCCGGCACCGGTGACGAGTCGAAGGACACGTTCCCAGGCAGGTCGATGCCGTTCGCGCCGAGCAGTTCGGGCTCGACGCCGCAGAGTCCGCGGGCAACCAACAGCCCACGCGGGGAACATCGGCGGGCCGAAGATGCGGCGAAGTGCTCGATCTACTGCCGCGAGCGGTGCCGCCCCAAGCGGCGCGAGCGGCGGGCGAAGTAGCGGCCGTCGACTCGGTCGAGGGCGATGGACTGGCTGAAGGCCGCACTCAGATTGTCGGCGGTCAACACCTCCGGTAGCAGGCCCTGCGCGACCACTGCACCCTCGTTGAGCAGCAAGCCGTGGGTGAAGCCGGGCGGAATCTCCTCGACGTGGTGGGTGACCAGCACGATGGCGGGTGCGTCCGGGTCCGCGGCCAAGTCGCCGAGGCGTTCCACCAGTTCCTCGCGACCACCGAGATCGAGTCCGGCAGCGGGCTCGTCCAGTAGCAGCAGCTCCGGGTCGGTCATCAACGCGCGGGCGATGAGGACCCGCTTACGTTCACCTTCGGAAAGGGTGCCGTAGGTGCGATCGGAAAGGTGTTCGGCGCCGAGGCTTTCCAGCATGTCGATGGCGCGGTCGGTGTCCAGGTCGTCGTAGCGCTCTCGCCAACGACCCAGCACGGCGTAGCCCGCGGACACCACGAGGTCGCTGACCTTTTCGTCGCGCGGAATGCGGCTGGCCACCGCGGCGGAGGACAGGCCGATCCGCGGGCGTAGTTCGCTGACGTTGGTCTTACCGATCACTTCACCGAGTAAGTGGGCAATCCCCGAGGTCGGATGTACTTCGGCGGCGGCCATCCGCAGTAGGGAGGTCTTGCCGGCGCCGTTGGGGCCGAGTACGACCCAGCGTTCGTCTAGCTCGACCTGCCAGGTGACCGGACCGACGAGAGTGTGACCCGAGCGTCGGATGGTCACGTCGGTGAAATCAATGAGCAGATCGGGATCCGGTTGCGGCACGGGCTCCATCTTGGACCAAATGTGCTGCGCTCGTACGACCGACCCATGCCGTATTCGCCGACCTGGCGATCTTGCGACGACGCACGGTCGAGAGTTCGTCCACCGGCCGGGCGGCAGCCTTCGACGGATCGAACGGAGTGGACTTCGTCGAGCGGAACAGCCGCGCGAAGATCAGTGCTAGCGGAATCGAGCAGACTACCCAGACGGCGAGAATCACCAACAGCGTTGTCATCATGCGGTCCTCCGGCGAGTTACGTGCGGGCGGTCCTGTTCCGTCTCAATACCCAGATATGCGTGATGCGAACCCCATTGTGCCGAAAAACGGGATCGGTAGTGCCCCGAAATCGGTTTCGCCCCGCATCAAAGCAAGCAGCGAGCAAACCAGGTCCCGGCGCTCGCCTGGGCACCGGGCCATCCCACTGTCGTCCCGGCTGCGGACGACGTCAATACTTTCGGATGGCTGTACCGTCCAGGCCCCGGGACAGTTCATTTCGATCCCGGTACCGCGATAATCGTCATAGAACCCGGCGCGACCTCGGTGAATCCGGCATCGCGTACCGCGACCGCGGTGCCGAGTCGCACCTGGTCGATTAGCGCCACCCACCGATCCTTGTCGGCTTCCCTTACCGCGCACCGGAATCCGCATTGCGACCATCGATAGGCCTGCGCCTCGGGCAACGCGCCCGCTAGCAGCATGCTGGCATGCCCGACCTGCGCGGCGGCCTTACCCAGAGTCATGCCGAGCTCCGAATTCACCCACAGCGTCGGTAGTCCGGGATCGGCGGGACCAGGATCGTCGTGTTCGAGATCGGTGCCGCCGATCTGCAGGCGCTTGATCCGTGGATCCACCGCACCCACCGGTCCCGGCACCAGCGCTCGCGCCTGAGCGCCGTCGACATCGACAGTTACCCCGGGCACCTCGTCTGCGGCCAGCCACTGCGCGCCGCGGGCACGGCGGGCCACCTTGCGGATCCGCGATCGCTTCCACCCGAGGTAGGGCTGCTCCCATTCGCCACCGGGACCGACCCGCTCGTCCAGGCACAGTGCCACGCTCGCGGCGGCGGCCGCCTCGAGTAGCGCGCTGCGGCGCGGCGGATCGGACTTCGGAATGTGCAACACCATCTGCATCGCCTGCACCATGGCCGGATCGTCCGGATCGCTCGCGCCACCATAACCCTGTGCGAGCTCCGCATGCCGGAAATGGAATCCTGCTGCACCGGTGTCTGTTTCGCTGCCGTCCCGGATATCGGCACCACATTCCGGCAAACCCGTCATCACTCCACCTTGATCGTCAACGAGAACTTCTGCGCCGGGTCGATGCCCTGCTCCCACGGTCGCGTGTAGTCGAGCGTCAGCTGCGCCACCCCCGCGCTGTTTCCGACGAAGGTCCACACCGCGGTGCCGCCGGACCCCGGTGCCACCGGAACATTCGGATCGGGGCGGTAGTCGGGCTCGCCGTCCTGTCGTAGCACTTGCTGCTCGAGCTCCCCCAGCCCCCACGTGTAGCCGGTGGACGGATTCGCGGGCAGCGATACGACGAGTTGCTGGCCGATCCGCAGCGTCCGCTCCTGGCCGTTGCTCGAATCGGTCACCGCGAGTGCGTCATGCGCCGTGTGCGAGGTCGACCGAGTCGAGGACGTGCCCTTCGTCTCCGAGTCGGAGTCGTTCCTGCCACACGCGACAAGTGCCGAGCCGAGAACGAGCACCAGCAGGAACTTTCGCACCGCAGCCTCCGATCGACGAATGATCAACTTCTGCGAGCCTACCGATATGAACTACTTGCCCACGGCCACTGATACCCGCACGCGTACAGGCACGGGCGAGAGCTGGACATAATCCAGCGAGTCGTCGGAGCTCGGTCGAGGCACCGACGACAGCGCTCACCTACCGTCGAGGGGCACCCGGCGCACACCGCCGTCGCGAGCATCGGCAGCTTCCACCTCGTCGCGGGTGACGCCGAGGATGAACAGCACCGCGTCCAGGTAGGGATGCGAGAGCGCCGCGTCGGCAACCTCACGCAGCGCGGGCTTGGCGTTGAAGGCGACGCCGAGGCCCGCCGCATTGAGCATGTCGATGTCGTTGGCGCCATCGCCGACCGCCACCGTCTGCTCCATCGGCACTCCGGCCTCCGCGGCGAACTTGCGCAGTGCCGTCGCCTTGAACGCCCGATCGACGATCTCGCCGACGACCCGGCCGGTCAGCTTGCCGTCCTTGATCTCCAAGGTGTTGGCCTGCACGAAGTCCAATTCCAGCTCGTGGGCGAGTGGTTCGATCACCTGGCGGAAGCCACCCGACACCACGCCGCAGCGGAAACCGATCCTGCGCAGCGTCCTGATGGTGGTGCGCGCGCCCGGCGTCAGCTCGATCCGGTCGGCGACCTCATCGATCACCGAGGCATCCAGCCCCTCCAACGTCGCCACCCGCTGCCGCAGCGATTCGCCGAAGTCGATCTCACCGCGCATGGCGGCCTCGGTGACCTTGCGGACTTCTTCCTCGACCCCCGCGTGCGCGGCGAGCATCTCGATGACCTCGCCCTGGATGAGGGTCGAGTCGACGTCGAACACGATGAGCCGCTTGGCGCGACGCGCAAGGCCCGCGCGCTCCACCGCGACGTCGACCTGTTCGGCGACGGCGACCTCGGCCAGCGCGGTGCGCAGCCGTGCGTCGGCGTCGGCATCGGTGTCGGTCGCGGTGACGAGCAGCTCCATGCCGGTCACCGGGTAGTCGGCAATGCCACGGATGGTGTCGATATTGGCGCCGAGCATCGCGAGCTGGCGCGACACCGAGCTGAACGCGCGCGCGGTGACCGGGCTACCAAGGATCACCACCGCGTGCGTGGACATCGGCTGTCTGCCGATCTCGGCGTCGACCTCCACATCGACATGCATGCCGACGGTGTTCATCGCCTCTTCGAGCTCGTCCTGCAATGCCTCGGGGTCATTCGGGCAGGTGACCAGTACCCCGAGCGTCAGGCGGCCACGGATCACCACCTGCTCCACGTCCAGCAGGCTGACCTGGTGCCGCGACATCGCCGCGAGCAGCACGGAGGTCACACCGGGCCGGTCCGGCCCGGTGACGGTGACGAGAACTGTGGTGTCGGCCAACTGATGTGCTCCAAGTTCGAGTGTTTGCCGTCGCTGTGCTCGACCTCGTTGTCGCTGCGCCGACCGCATTGTCGCTTGCCGTATGCATCGCCGCCGAAGCGGGATGCGCTCCACAAACGAGTGTGCACCCGCTGGTCACCAGCAGGTGCACACTCGAGAATGCTACTTCGTTGCTGCTATGCCAATGCAGCGGCTAGTTCTTGGCGAGGGCGCCTTCGTGCACCTCGGTGGCATGCTTGCCCGAGCCCCAGCCCACGTGGGCTTCGGCGCGCATCCGCTCGACCATGTGTGGGTAGTGCAATTCGAACGCGGGACGCTCCGACCGGATACGCGGCAGCTCGTAGAAGTTGTGCCGCGGCGGCGGGCAGGTCGTCGCCCACTCCAGCGAATTGCCATAGCCCCACGGATCGTCCACCGTGACCACTTCGCCGTAGCGGAAGCTCTTGAAGACGTTCCAGACGAACGGGAGCATCGAAGCGCCGAGGATGAACGCACCGATGGTCGAGATCGTGTTCAGTGTGGTGAAGCCGTCGCTGGGCAGGTAGTCGGCATAGCGACGTGGCATGCCCTCGGCGCCCAGCCAGTGCTGCACCAGGAACGTGGTGTGGAACCCGACGAAGGTGGTCCAGAAATGCCACTTGCCGAGACGCTCGTCCATCATGCGACCGGTGATCTTGGGGAACCAGAAGTAGATGCCCGCGAAGGTCGCGAAAACGATGGTGCCGAAGAGCACGTAGTGGAAGTGCGCGACCACGAAGTACGAGTCGGTGACGTGGAAGTCCAGCGGCGGGCTGGCCAGAATGACACCCGAGAGACCACCGAAGAGGAAGGTCACCAGGAAGCCGATCGACCACAGCATCGGTGACTCGAAGGTCAGCTGACCGCGCCACATGGTGCCGATCCAGTTGAAGAACTTCACCCCGGTCGGAACCGCGATCAGGAAGGTCATGAACGAGAAGTACGGCAGCAGCACGGCGCCGGTTGCGTACATGTGGTGGGCCCACACCGCAATCGACAGCGCGGCGATGCCCAGCGTCGCGTAGACCAGCGTGGTGTAGCCGAAGATCGGCTTACGTGAGAACACCGGGAAGATTTCCGACACGATGCCGAAGAACGGCAGCGCGATGATGTACACCTCGGGATGGCCGAAGAACCAGAACAGGTGCTGGTAGAGCAGGATGCCGCCGGTGGCGGGGTCGTAGATGTGCCCGCCGAGATGCCGGTCGTAGGCGAGGCCGAACAGCGCTGCGGTCAGCAGGGGGAAGGCGAGCAGGACGAGCACGCTGGTGACGGCGATGTTCCAGGTGAAGATCGGCATCCGGAACATGGTCATACCGGGGGCACGCAGGCAGACGACGGTGGTCAGCATGTTGACGCCACCGAGGATGGTACCGAGGCCCGACACCGCGAGGCCGAGGATCCACAGGTCAGCGCCGACACCTGGCGAATGCAGAATGTCGGTCAGCGGGGTGTAGGCGGTCCAGCCGAAGTCCGCGGCACCACCCGGGGTGATGAAGCCCGCGGTCGCCATGCTGCCGCCGAACAGGTACAGCCAGTAGCTGAACGCGTTCAGCCGCGGGAAGGCGACGTCGGGTGCACCGATCTGCAGCGGCAGCACGATGTTGGCGAAGCCGAACACGATCGCGGTCGCATAGAACAGCAGCATGATGGTGCCGTGCATGGTGAACAGCTGGTTGAACTGCTCCGGCGAGAGGAACTGCAGGCCGGGACGTGCCAGCTCGGCGCGCATCATCAGCGCCATCAGACCGCCGACAAGGAAGAAGCTCATCGCCGTCACCAAGTACATGGTGCCGAGGACCTTGGGGTCAGTGGTGGTGACCATCTTGTAGAGGAACGAACCCTTCGGCCCGGTCCGAGCCGGATACGGCCGAGTCGCTTCCAACTGAGGGACTGGCTTTGGCTCTACGGCAGTCACTGATCCTCCTGAAAGGTGCCTTTAGGTCGCTCCGCAGGCTCCGCTTCATGCGCCGATCTCGGTGCCGAGACAGACGACGGTTCGCTTGCGCTCATGGAATCGTAAACGGTGCTGCCGCAGCCGTCCGCACGGGTCCTACTCTCTGTCGTATTTCGTTGATCCGCCCACCCGCTGCCCTGCGCCGGAATCTCGCTCTACCCGCACTGCCGCACCGATGAATTCCGGATGCGGCGCACGCCTGCATCAGTGACAGATGTTCCTACCCGCTGGCCAGGAGATCACTCATGACAGACAACACGACCACCAAGCCCGGCGACCCGACCTGGGTCGACCTGGACTCGCCTATGGACGCATGGTCGGGGTCGCCGAAGCGACCGGCGCTCGATTCAGCATCGGCGGCGAAACGGCCTGAGCGCGAGACACTCGGCCCTCGGCCGCAGGAATCCGTGCCGCGGTTTCCTGCGGCCGCGTCGCGTGGTGGCCTTCGCACCGCACCGACGCCGACGCATGTACCCTCACCCGCATGCCGGTGAGCGCCCTTGTTCGCACCCGAAACCACATGGACTCGACCCGATACGGCACGCTCGGTCGCCGAAGTGCGGCCGTCGCCGCGCTGTGCACAGCCGTCCTCGTGGCAGGTTGTAGCAGCCAAACCGACGATGCCGCCTCGATCGTGCGCACCACGACGAACATTGCGGGCGCGGGTGTGGTGGGGCTGGAGCGCGACACCACCATGGCCTGTCCACTGCCGAGCGCGCCGGATACGGCGAGCGGTACCCGCACCGTCACCCATGCCGCGGGCATCTCCGAGGTGCCCGCGGACCCGCAACGCATAGTGGTGCTCACCACCTCGGCCCTGGACGCGACCTGCGCACTCGGTCTGTGGGAGCGCGTCGTCGGTGCGACCACGGATGACGGACCGACCCCGCACCCGGCCTATCTCGGCTACGGCGTCAACAAGATTCCCAGCGTCGGCACCGCCGCGCAGCCAGATCTCGCCAAGATCGCCGAGCTGCGCCCCGACGTGATCATCGGCGACCTGCCCTCGGGCACAGCCGGTTTCGACGCATTGCAGGCCATCGCACCCACCGTCCTGGCCGGCACCACCAGCGGCTGGCAGGCCGAATTCACCGGACTCGCAGCGGGTCTCGGCCGTAGCAACGCCGCGAACATTGCGTTGGAGAACTACCGCACCGAGGCCGTCGACACCGGTAAAGCGGTCATCGCCAACCAGACTCAGGCCTCGGTCGTCCGGTTCACCGCCGACCAGGACCAGGTCCAAGGCGCCAACAGCTTCGCGGGCGGAGTCCTCGCCGACGCGGGTGTGCAGCGCCCGACCGTGCAGCGCGGCCCCTCCTTCGACATCGGCGCCGCCGATCTCGACAAGGTCGAAGGCGATCTCATCTACGTGATCTTCGCGGGCGAGGCAGGCAAGAAGCACGGGGAAACCGTGTTGCGCAGCGACGCGTGGAAAGAACTCGGCGCCGCCACCGACCACCGTGTCTTCGCTGTCGAGGACTCCGTCTGGTACGGCAGGGGCCTGAGCGCCGCCCGCGCGCTGCTCACCGACATCCGCGGCACGCTCAACGGATTCGTCACCGACTGACCCCGGCTCGTCTCGCACTCACAGGGGACTCCCAGCGGGAACCCAGACACCACCGAGCCCTCCGCCATAACGTCGCGAAAGACAAGAGTTTGCGACGACGGAAGGATACGCAGTGAGCGCACACCACGCGCGCCGCGGCGACGGCAGCCAAGTGCACGAACACGATCTCGGGCTCGCGCACGACATGACGGTGATGCTGTCGCGGCGCAATGCACTGACCTTCCTCGGTGTCGCGGGAGCGGCGACGGTCGCGGCGGGCTGTGCGGCGGCAACCACCGGGACGACAGCGACAAGCGGTGCGTCCACCACCACTGCGGCGGCCGCGACAGCCGCCGCGATTCCGCAGGAGACTGCCGGCCCGTATCCTGGCGACGGATCCAACGGGCCCAATGTGCTCATCGACTCCGGCGTTGTGCGCCGCGACATCACCGGCAGTTTCGGGTCGTATTCCGGTGTCGCCCATGGTGTTCCGATGAAGATCGAGTTGATGCTGCAGGATCTGGCCAACAGCGGCGCGGCCGGCTCCGGCATGGCCGTGTATCTGTGGCACTGTGACCGGGACGGCAAGTACTCGTTGTACAGCGACGGCGTCACCACGCAGAACTATCTGCGCGGTGTCCAGGTGGCGGACGCTACCGGCAAGGTTACCTTCGAATCCGTCTTCCCCGGTTGCTATTCCGGCCGGTGGACCCATATCCATTTCGAAGTCTACGACTCGCTCGCGGTGGCCGTCGCGGGTGATAACGCCCGCCTCACCTCGCAGATCGCCCTCCCCCAGGACGCCTGCGCTGCGGTGTACGCCTACGACTCCGGCTACGCGAAGAGCATTCCCAACCTTGCCAACACCTCACTGGCCTCGGACAACGTCTCGGTGACGGCTGGGATGCCGAACTGGCCAGTGTGTCAGGCGCGCCCGCGTCGGGGATTTCGGTCGCGCTCACCGTCGGTGTCGCCGAGAAGTCGGCGAACATTCGGTCCGATGACGGCCCCGGTAGGCCACCCGGCGAACCTGGTGGCCCACCGCCACGGGCTAGGTGAGCAGACGACTCGGCCCCCGGGTCCCGTACTCGACGGCATCCAGGGGCCGAGGCGCGAAACTCGACGGCGTCTGCGCTAGTCGGCGCCGAGCTGGCGGGCCAGCGCCCAGATCACCAGGATGTCGATGGCGATGATCACCAATGCCCAGAACGGGTAGATAGGGGCGAACAGGAAGTTGTCCAGAATGCTGACCGACGCCATCCCGATGCCTGCGAGGTAACCCCAGATCTTACCGGTGACGACGCCGACGCCCGCCACGATGATCAGCGCCGCGATCACCAGGTGGACCCATCCCCATGTGGAGACGTCGACCAGGAAAACTTGGTCTTCGGTCACCACGAAGATGCCGCGCCCAGCGATGGCAGCGATCGCTGTCAGCAGGTGCAGCAGGCCGGTGATCAGGATCAGGGTGCCAGCGAAAATCGTCATGTCATTGCGCACCGGACGTATCGGGGTCGAGGCGGGACTGGTCATAACACACACTCCTTCCGAAACGCGTGGCAATCGCCTATCCGCCACAACGTATCCGGTGCGCGGCCGAAATCGGCGCAGGCCATGAGGCGAGTTCGGCGCGAGCGACCCAGCTGTGCGGCTACTTGCCGACGCTGACCACCGATTCGGCCACCGTTTCTGTTCGCGGACGTGCCAGGGCGCTCGGCCACCAGATGCGGTCGCCGATATCCAGGGTCAGCGCGGTCACCAGGATCGAGCGGACGATCACCGTGTCGAGCAGAACACCGACGGCGATGACGATGCCCATCTCGGCGAACGTCACCACCGGCATGGTCGCGAAGACCGCGAACGTGCCGGCCAGCACGAGCCCGGCCGAGGTGATCACCCCGCCGGTCGCCGACAAACCGATCAGCGCACCGTGGCGCGTGCCGTGCTTCTTCGCCTCTTCGTGGACCCGCGACATCAGAAATATGTTGTAGTCGATGCCGAGGGCCACCAGGAACACGAACGCGAGCAGTGGCAGCCCGGCATCGGTGCCCACGAACCCGACCAGGTCGAAGATCCAGCGGCTCAACCCGAGTGCCGCGAAGTACGACAGCACCACAGTCGCGGTCAGCACGATCGGTGCCAGGACCGCGCGCAGCAGCACCATCAAGATCACCATCACGATGGCGAGCACCACCGGCACGATGACCCGATTATCATGGGCCACTGCACGTTTGATATCCAGCACCACTGCGGTGCCACCGCCGATCTTGGCCTGGTCGTCCACCGTGTGCACGGCGGCGCGCACGCGGTCGACCGTCGCGTCGGCGGCCTTGCTGTCCGGCGGGTCGGACAGCGTGCCTTCCAGATAGACCAGATCGTCCTTGACCATCGGCGGCGTCGGCGCGGCGATGCCCGGTGTAGCGCGCACCGCGGCGGCGACGGCGTCGGCCCGCGCGGATTGCGCGATGACAATGACCGGCTGACCGGTGCCCGCGTCGAAATGGCGTTCCAAGACTTCGGTTCCGGTGACCGCATTGGACGAGCCGACGAACGAATCCTTGTTCGCGATGCCGTTGGACTGCAGGCCGACGACACCGAATGCGAGCCCGACGAGCGCCAGCGCGGTGACAATCCAGACCGGACGCGGTCGATCCGCGATGAACAGCCCGATACGCGCCCAGAGACCGGATTCGGTGTGGTCGGCGGTGCCGAAATCGGGGTGACGCGGCCAGAAGATCCACCGGCCGACGATGACCAGCAGTGCGGGCAGCAGCGTCAGCATCGCCGCGAGCGCGACCGCGACACCGATCGCGCAGACCGGACCGATGCCCTTGGTGGAGTTCATTTCCGCGACCAGCAGCGCCAGCATCGCGATGATCACGGTGGAACCGCTGGCGAGCACGGCGGGCCCGGCCCGATGCAGAGCGACGGCCATCGCCGCGTGTTTATCCGTGTGCCTGCGCAGTTCCTCGCGATAGCGCGCGACCAGCAATAGGGCGTAGTCGGTGCCCGCGCCGAATACCAGGACGGTGAGGATGCCCTGGCTCTGCGCATTGACGGTCAAGCCGAGTTGCGTCGCGCCGTACACGGCGCTCTGCGCGATCGTCAGCGCGAACCCCGCGGCGATCAGCGGCAGCGCCCACAGCATCGGCCCGTAGGTCAGCAGCAGAATGACGATGACGACCGCCGCGGCGGAGTACAGCAGCAGGCCGTCGATGCCCTTGAACGCGGCACCGAATTCCGCCGCGTATCCGGCGGGCCCGGTGACGTAGAAGGACAATCCCGCCGGCCGATCACCCGCGCCGTCCTTGATCTCGGTGACCACGTCGGTCAGCCGGGGCCAGCCTTCGGTGCCCATGTCGATCGGCAGCAGGATCTCTACGGCCTGGCCGTCTCCGGAGGGGATCGGGCCGAGCACATTATCGACGACGACGTGTTCGAGTTGCTTGAATCGTGCCGCGTCCGCGCCGACCGCGACCCGGTCCGCATCGGTGATACCGCTGGTCCGCTCATAGACCAGCACGACTGGCACATGCTCGCTGTTGCCGAATTTTTCTGCCAGCTTGAATGCCTGTGTCGATTCGGCGCTGTCGGGCAGCCAGGTGACGCTGTCGTTCTTCTGCGCGCCGGTGAGATTTCCCGCGAAGGAGCCCAGCGCGATCAGTGCGATGATCCAGACCCCGAGGACCACCCACTTGCCGCGGCGACCGCTCGGTATTCGCGCAAGCTTCCCGACCAGGTCGGTCATATCGGGATCGGTCGGTGCAGACGGTGTCGGTGCGGACATCGGGCCCCCTCGGTCACCACACGTTGGCACCGATGCTACTGCCGGGGTATTCCGGAGTCCATGGCGCCGGGCGTGATCGGCGATCGGCGAATGCGGCACCGGCATTCGCCGATCGAAGGACAGCTAACCGCACGACCGGGGCGCAGACCATGCCATCCGTCACGACTCGGCACCGGAACACTGTGGTAGGCAAACCACCGGCGATCGATCGGAACGCGCCGGGTCCGATGCGCTCGAATCACAAGTCATGACGGACAATGGGTCGCGCATGCGGTGGTCATGGGCGTATCTGCGCCACAGTGACATGCATCGCTGCGACACAAGGTGTTGTGCTGCATGGACTTGTCACCCACTAGGAGTAGTGTTCAGTGGGTAGCAGTTCCGTGACGGCAGCGTGCTCGGGAAGGGTGTGGAGGCAGGATGAAACTGATCGATCGGGTGTCGTCTATCGCGATGGAGGGACGGAGCCATGTCGCCTGAAACGCGTGTAACTAAGGTGATCGATCGGGTGTCGGCGATCAACTGGAATCGGGTGCCCGACGAGAAGGATGCCGAGGTCTGGGATCGACTGACCGGCAACTTCTGGCTGCCCGAAAAGGTGCCTGTGTCCAACGACATTCCGTCGTGGAACACCCTCACCGCCGATGAGAAGCAATTGACCATGCGCGTGTTCACCGGTCTCACACTGCTGGACACCATTCAGGGCACCGTCGGCGCGGTGAGCCTGATTCCGGACGCACTGACCCCGCACGAGGAGGCGGTGTACACCAATATCGCATTCATGGAGTCGGTGCACGCCAAGAGCTACAGCTCCATCTTCTCCACGCTGTGCTCCACGCGTGAGATCGACGACGCGTTCCGCTGGTCGGAGGAGAACCGAAACCTGCAGCGCAAGGCCGAGATCGTGCTGGAGTACTACAACGGCGACGATCCGCTCAAGCGCAAGGTGGCCTCCACTCTGCTGGAGAGCTTCCTGTTCTACTCCGGCTTCTACCTGCCGATGTACTGGTCCTCGCGGGCCAAGCTCACCAACACCGCCGACCTGATCCGGCTCATCATCCGCGATGAGGCCGTGCACGGCTACTACATCGGCTACAAGTACCAGAAGGGCCTCGAGCTCGTCGGCCAGGCCGAGCGCGACGAGCTGAAGAATTACACGTTCGAGCTGCTCTTCGAGCTGTACGACAACGAGGTCGAGTACACCCAGGACCTCTACGACGAGGTGGGGCTCACCGAGGACGTCAAGAAGTTCCTGCGCTACAACGCCAACAAGGCCCTGATGAACCTGGGCTACGAAGGTCTGTTCCCCAAGGACGAGACGGACGTGAATCCTGCTATCCTGTCGGCACTTTCGCCCAATGCCGACGAGAACCACGACTTCTTCTCCGGCTCCGGTTCCAGCTACGTCATCGGCAAGGCGGTCAACACCGAAGACGCCGACTGGGAGTTCTGACCGCCACCCTGCCGCTGCGATTCCAGCAGCGGCAGGGCACCGGCACACTCGATCCCTGAATTACGTGCCGCCGTTGGGCTTCTGCAGAATTCGCAGAATTTGAGCAACGTCGGTCTTCAACCCACCCACATCAACCTTGATAGTGCTGACATCTGCCTCTACCGATATCAGCCTGCGATCCATCGCGTCTTGACGCAACGCCATCGCCTCCAAACCGGAAGCCATCGCGTCTTGACGCAACGCCATCGCCTCCAAACCGGAAGCCATCACGTCTTGACGCGACGCCATCACTTCCAAACCCGACGCCATCTCATCCTGACGCGACGCCATCACTTCCAAACCCGACGCCATCTCATCCTGACGCGACGCCATCGCCTCCAAACCCGACGCCATCACATCCTGACGCGACGCCATCGCCTCCAAACCCGACGCCATCACATCCTGACGCGACGCCATCTCATCCTGACGCGACGCCATCTCATCCTGACGCGACGCCATCTCATCCTGACGAGATGCGATACTGCCGATGTCGACGCCCATCGAAATAAGCCGTGAGGCAACCGAGCGTCCATCCAGATCACCGATATCGGTGTGGATGTCGGCGATGCCGGTGTGGATCGCGGCTAGCTGCTCGTGAATTTGCGTCACCGTCACAGTATCCCGGGTGATCTGGTGATCACGCCATAGTTCTAGTTCGTACACACGCTGTTCAAGTGGTTTCCCGCTGCTACTCATGGGCCGAGCCCTCCCCTTCTTCGCTACGGCATCGAAAACGTGTTCGACACTAGCCGACAACACTGGCATATGCCAGTGTTTTGCCGTTACGAACCAGAACAGCTGCCGCCGGGTGCACCATGACGAGACCCCCAGGGCCCCTTCACAATTCGGTCAGATGCCCAGAACGATTTTGGCCGTCGTGAAGTAGATGATCAGGCCGGTGGCATCGACCAGAGTGGTCACCATGGGGGCGGAGACCACGGCCGGGTCGATGCGCAGGCGCTTGGCCAGCAGCGGCATGGTGCCGCCGATGGTGGCGGCCCAGCCGCAGATCAGGATCAGGGTGATGCCGACGACGAGCGCGACCTTCGCGCCGACGAACAATGCCCCGATGATCACGCCGGCGCCGGCGAGCATGCCGCCGAGCACCAGGCCGACCCGGCATTCCCGCCAGATCACCTTGAGCAAGTCCGAACCGCGTACCTCACCGACGGCGAGCGCGCGCACACACGAGGTGGCCGCTTGCGCGCCGGCATTCCCGCCCGCACCGATGAGCAGCGGAATGAACAGCGCCAGGTGCGCGGCCTGCTCCAGAGTTCCGGAGAAGAAGTCGGTGACGCTGACGGTCAACGTCGCCGCGAGCAGCAACAGCAGCAGCCATAGCGCGCGGTAGCGAGCGAGCTGGAATACCCCCGCCGCCATGTAGTGGCCTTCCCACGGCGCGGATCCGGCCTGCTTGGCCACGTCCTCGCTGTCGGCGGCCTCGATGACCTCGACCGCGTCGTCGATGGTGAGCAGGCCGACGAGCCGGTCCTCGCTGTCGACGACCGGCAGGTTGATGTCGTTGGTCTCGCGCATCAGCCGCGCCGCCTTCTCGGCGGAGTCGGTGGCCCGCACGAAGGCGGGTTCGGTGACGACGAGTTCGGAGACCATCGTGTCCGGCCGGCTCAGCACCAGCTCGCGCAGCTCCACGATGCCGGTGAGGCGGCGGCCGGAGTCCACCACCGGCAGCGTGTACACCGTCTCGGCGTTGATGCCCTTGACCCGCACCGTCTGCAGCGCATCGGCGACGCTCAGATTGCGCGGCAGCGCAACAACTTCCGGCGTCATGTACAGCCCGACCGAGCCCTCGGGGTAGCCCAGCAGCGCCGCGGTCATCCGGCGCTCGCGCTGGCTCAGCCCCGCGAGCACCTTCTTGGCGACCTTTGCCGGCGCCTCACGCAACATCCTGGCCCGGTCGTCTGGGTCCATGCCCTCGACGAGCTCGCGGAAGGTCTGGTCGCGCAGGCCCTGCAGGATCTGCTGCTGGTCCACCGGTTCGAGTTCCTCGAACACCGCGAGCGCCAGATCCTTGTCCAGCAGTCGGAAGGCCATGCCTGCCTGGACGGCGTCCATACGGGCGAGCTGGTCGGCGATGACGTGCGGTGGGTGGTTGTCGAGCCATTCGAGCGCGGCGTCGACGCGGTGGGTGTCGACGGCATCCTGCAACGAAACGTCGGGCAACGCGACGTCGGGCAGCGTCGAGCGTGCATCGATGAGTTCGGTCTGCGACATGGGGAAGTCCTCAGCAGAGCGGGAGGTGAATGAGACGCGTGTGATTCACACCGCGGGCGCCGGTCCCTGCTGTCGCGTACGAGCTATGAGTGCGAGAGGGCGGCGCCGCGCGGCCTTCGACTCGGAGGTTCGCTGCGCATGGCAACCCCACCTCCTTCTAGTCGTTGCCGCGGATCTCTGCGTCCACGCCATCTACCGAAAACACCGAAAGGACACGATTACGTCCTTGTGCAGGATACATGCCGGGGTAGAACAACTCACCACGAGTGATCGCCGCCACCGCAGCCGCCATTAGACGCACCCGGCGTCGAACTATTGCTCGACCACAGCCGGCCGAGGACAGTGTGTGCCAGGTCCGCACCCGCCGCCGGACCGGCAGCCGGACCGCGAGGAATCACCATGGGCACCACCTATCAGCCGCGTTCGGGGTCTCAGGCCGTCGAGCGGGCCATCCATCTGCTGAACTGCTTCGAAGGTGACGATCCCGAGCTCTCGATCAGCGAATTGGCGCATCTGGCCGGTGTTCCGGTCAGCACCGCGCACCGCCTCGCCCAGGCTCTGGTGCGCGGCAGGCTGCTGGAGCAGGACCCGGCCACCGACCGCTACCGGGTCGGGCAAGGTCTTGCGACGCTGGCGCGGCCGGCGCTGACTCGGCTCGGCATCGATTCGGCCGCACCACATATGTACGCCCTCGCCGCCGGGATCAAGATCACCGCGAGTCTCAGCGTCGCCGATTCGAGCGACGCCGTCACCGTCTTCCACGCGCGTCCGCCGGTGCTCTTCTGTTCCCATCAGCTGCCGCGCCTGCGGCAACCGCTGCGATCCAGCGCGGCCGGGCGCGCCCTACTCGCCTACACGCCTGCGGACCAACGTCTCACCGAAGACTTGAATCTGGTGCGGCGCAAGGGTTTCGCGCTCGAGGAGCTCGAGAGCGATGATCCGGTGCGCTCGATCGCGGTGCCGGTGTTCGGGGCCGACAAGCAGGTCTGGGGCGCGCTGAGCGTGCAGGCGCGCTCGGCGCGACTCAACGACGAACTGGTCCGCGAAATCCTGCCCGCCATGCGTCAGATCGCCGTGCGCATCGGCGGGGTCGTGCAGAACGGCGCCGGCTCGACGAGCTGAGCAGCGGACACCCGAGCAGCGGGAGTACCACTGTGCCGGAAATAAACTCACGCCGATTTTCACAATGTGGAATGGCCGTTGTTTCCCCGTCCGCAGGGCCACACCATTGAAAGTCACAGCCACCGCCCGACCCGCACCAGAACTCGAGAAAGTCTCGACGTGTTGATACCCACAGCGCTGATCCGCCGCCGCGCGATCGACCTCATGCGGGTTCCGCACGGGATCTGTCGCCCCTGACGCAGCGACGAGCCCGGCGGAACATGTTCCGCACCGGTCCGGTTCGCGCTTTCGGAGATTCCGACACATCCTCGAGTCGCAATATCAGCGACTCCACTGTCGCTGCCGCATGCCTATTTCGTTCCGCGCAGCGCATTTTCATCGAAGGAAAACACCATGCCGTCCTCCGCACCTCCGCGCCGCCGAACCCGAGCGTTCGCCGCCGCCCTCACCCTGCTCACCGGTATTTCCGTTCTCACTGGGTGCAGCAAGTCCGAACCGGGCACAACTGCAGACGGCAAGGCCGTCATCCGCTATCAGGGCACCACCGGTCAGGTCACCGCGTACGAGCTGGCGGAGGACCTCGGCTACTTCAGCAAGATCGCACTGCACTGGGAGGGCGACACCACCAGCGGGCCCGCCAATATTCAGGCGGCGGCGACCAACCAGGTCGAGGTGGGCAGCGCGTTCAACGGCGCCGTCGTGAAGCTGATCTCCGGTGGCGCCAAGGTCACCTCGGTGCTCAGTTCCTATGGCGCGGACGAGAAGTCGTTCACTGGATATTTTGTCCGCGACGATTCTGGTATCACATCGGCACGCGACCTCATCGGCAAGAAGGTCGGCGTCAATACCCTCGGCGCGCACCACGAGTTCATCACGCGGGAGTGGCTGCATCAGCAGGGCCTCACCGACAGCGAGGTCAAGCAGGTCCAACTGGTTGTGCTGCCGCCCGCCAACACCGAGGACGCGCTGCGCAAGGGCCAGGTAGAGGTCGGCACCCTGGGTGCCGTTTTCCGGGACACCGCCGTCGAACGCGGCGGCATCCACCCGCTCTACACCGACAAGGCGCTTTTCGGACAGTTCGACTACGGCACCTACGTTTTCCGAAACGACTACATCGCGAAAAACACCGAGGCGGTGGCGGACTTCGTCCAGGGGACCGCGCGGGCAACCCGCTGGCTGCAGGTCACTCCGCGCGACGAGGTGGTCGCGCGATTCAGGACAATCATCGAAAAGCGTGGCCGCAACGAGAACACCGACCTGCTGAAGTATTGGAAGAGCTCGGGAATTCCCGTTGCCGGTGGCGTGATCGCCGAAAAGGAACTGCAGATCTGGATCGACTGGCTGGTGCGCAATGGCGAGCTCAAAGAAGGACAGCTGAAGGTCACCGATCTGTTCACCAATAAGTACAACCCCTACTCCAATGGCGCCTTCCCCGCGGAGAGCGGACCGACCGGTGAAGCGGTGGCAGCGAAATGACAACAACCACAGTGAAACTCTCGCTCACTCACGTCAACAAGCAATTTCCGATCCGTGGTTCACACGAGAAATTCACCGCCATCGAGGACATCTCGCTGGACCTGCGGGAGGGCGAGTTCCTCGTCCTGGTCGGGCCGAGCGGCTCCGGCAAATCGACGCTGCTGGATCTGCTCGGTGGATTGAGCAAGCCCACCTCCGGTGAAATCCTGTTGGACGGCAAACCGATCGACGGCCCAGGACTCGACCGGGGCATCGTATTCCAGCAATACGCACTGTTTCCCTGGCGCACGGCGCGCGCGAATATCGAATTCGGCCTCGAGGCAAAGGGTTTGCGGCGCAGCGCCCGGCGCGAACGCGCCGAGGAGTATCTGGAGTTGGTCGGACTCGGCGGGTTCGGTGACCGCTTCCCGCACGAACTGTCCGGTGGCATGAAGCAACGCGTCGCCATCGCCCGCAGTCTCGCCTTCGATCCGGAGGTACTGCTGATGGACGAGCCATTTGCCGCGCTCGACGCACAGACCCGGGAGTCGTTGCAGGACGAGCTTTTACGTATCTGGCAAGCAACCGGCAAGACCATCCTGTTCATCACCCACGGCATCGATGAGGCGGTGTACCTCGGCCAGCGGGTCGCGGTGCTGACCGCGCGACCGGGCCGCATCAAAGCGGTGCTCGATGTCGACATCGACAGGAATGCCGCAGCAGACATCCGGTCGACCGAGGTCTTCCGCGGGTATCGGCACCAGATCTGGTCGCTGCTGCAGAGCGAGATCGCGCCCGAGCACACCCCCGTCGTATCCGACACCGAGAGGCTGACCCATGTCTAGCGCAGTGGAACTCATCGCTCCCCCGGCTCGACTCCAGATGGCCGTGCCACCCCAACTCGCCCCGGCCGACGCGGCCGCGGCCGGGCCCTCGATCGGCTGGCGGGCGCTCGCCGCAACGTGCAAGCTCGGCTGGCGCGTGCTGAAGCCGACTACCGCGTTTGCCGCATTTCTGCTGATATGGCAGTTCGCACCGGCTTGGGGGCTGGTAGACGAAATATTCCTGCCACCGTTCACCACGGTCGCGCAGGCATTCATCGACCTGGTGCAGAGCGGCGAGATGTGGACACACGTGTCGACCAGCCTCGGTCGCTCGCTGACGGGCTACTCGATCGCGCTGACCTTCGCGGTGCCGCTCGGGGTCGCGATCGCCTGGTACAAGCCGGTTTCCGACTTCCTGAACCCGATACTGGAGCTGTTCCGCAACACCGCCGCGCTGGCATTGCTTCCGGTGTTCGTGCTGATCCTCGGTATCGGGGAAACCTCGAAGGTAGCGCTCGTCGTATATGCGAGCTCCTTCCCGATCCTGCTCAACACCATCACCGGTGTGCGCACCGTGGACCCGCTGCTCATCAAATCCGCAGTATCGCTGGGGCTGTCGCCGCTGCGGCTGTTCCAGAAGGTGATCCTGCCCGCCGCGCTCCCCTCCGTCTTCACCGGCCTGCGGATGGCCGCGGCAGGCTCGATCCTTGTGCTGCTCGCCGCCGAAATGGTCGGCGCCAGAGCCGGACTCGGCTATTTGATCACCGCGGCGCAGCAGAACTTCCAGATCCCCGACATGTACGCGGGAATCCTCGCCATTTCCTTGCTAGGCCTCGTCTTCAACGGTGTCCTCGTCGCCCTCGAACGCCATTTCTCGCGCTGGCGTATCGAATCGAACGCCTGACCCGGCCATCCGAACCCGTACCAAAGGAACAATCACCGATGTCGGCATCTCGTAAACAATTCCACCTCAACGCCTTTCTGATGGGAGTCGGGCACCACGAGGCGGCGTGGCGACACCCGCGCACCGAAGAGCACCGGGTGCTCGACGTGGAGCACTTCCAAGAGCTGGGGCGGATCGCCGAGCGCGGCAAGCTCGACTCGGTGTTCTTCGCCGACAGCCTCGCGGTCGGCCCGCGCATCAAGCGCAATACGCTGGCGGTCTTCGAGCCGGTGACGCTGCTGGCCGCCATCGCCGCGGCCACCTCGCGGGTCGGGCTGATCGCCACTGCTTCCACCACCTACAACGAACCGTTCAATCTGGCCCGCAAGTTCGCCTCGCTCGACCACATCAGCAGCGGAAGGGCGGGCTGGAACATTGTCACCTCGGGCAGCGAGGAGGAGGCGTTCAACTTCGGCTTCGAAGCCATCCCCGAGCATGCCCGCCGCTATGAACGGGCGCAGGAATTCGTCGACGTCACGATCCAACTGTGGGACAGCTGGGAATCCTCGGCGATCGTCCTCGACCCGGAGGAAGGGGTCTTCGCCGACCCCGACAAGGTACACACCGTCGACTACGACGGTCCCCGCTTCAAGGTCCGCGGGCCGCTGAACTCGCCGCGCAGCCCACAGGGGCGGCCCCTGCTCGTTCAGGCCGGATCATCGGAGAGCGGTAAGGAATTCGCCGCGCAATACGCCGAGGCGGTGTTCACCGCGCAGCGGACACTGGCCGAGGGACAGGCCTTCTACCGCGATCTCAAGTCTCGGCTGCCGAAATACGGACGCTCCGCCGACGAGCTGAAGGTGCTGCCGGGACTGGTGCCCTACATTGCCGACACCACGGCGGAGGCCGAGGCGCTGGAGCGGGAATTCACCGACCTGATCTCACCCGACTATGCGCTCGGTCAGCTGTCACGGCTGCTCGGCATCGATCTCACCGAGCACGCACTCGACGCACCGCTGCCACCGCTGCCGTCGGTGACCGAAATCGAGGGCGGCAAGAGCCGGTTCACCCTGGTGAAGGAATTGGCCGAGAACGAGAACCTCACGGTGCGCCAGCTGATCGGCAAATTGGGCGGTGGTCGTGGCCACCGCTCGTTCGCGGGCACGCCGACGCAGATCGCCGACGAGCTGCAGACCTGGTTCGAGAACGGCGCGGCGGACGGCTTCAACATCATGCCGCCGTATCTGCCAGGTGGACTCGAGGTCTTCGTCGAGCGGGTGGTGCCGATCCTGCAGGAGCGCGGCCTCTTCCGCTCCGACTACGAGGCGGATACGTTGCGCGGGCACTACGGACTCGAATCGGTGGAAAGCCAGTTCGCCGAGGTGCAGACCGAAGCGAGCGCATGACCTCCGATCCGGAATCGGGGCCGGCTGCCACGGACTCTCTTCGGCCCCTGATGTTCTCGGTCTATCTACCGACCTTGGCGCGCGGCATCGGCATGGGGGCGGGCGCACCGGTCATGACGCTGACCGCGCTCGACCTCGGCGCCTCCACAGCCGTCGCGGGACTGGCGGTGGCGCTGGTCGGGCTCGGTCAGGTGCTCGGCGATCTTCCCGCAGGTCAGTTGGTGGCCAAGGTCGGCGAGCGGACCTCGATCATCGGCGGCACCGCGGTCGGGATCGTCGGCGTGCTGGTGTGCCTGCTCGCGCAGAACATTCCGATGTTGTGCGCGGGGTTGCTCATCGTCGGACTCTCCAATGCCGTCTGGGGTCTGGCGCGGATGACCTACCTGGCCGAGGCCATTCCGTTCGAGCGCCGCGCGCGCGTGATGTCGCTGTTCGGCGGCTCGATGCGGCTCGGGTTTTTCGTCGGACCATTCCTCGGCGCGGCGGCCATCCTCGGCCTCGGCACCAGGGGCGGGTTCGTGGTCGAGCTGGTCGCCTTCGCCGTCGCGGGTGCGCTGATGGTGCGGACCGTGCCGGGAACCGTTGTGCAGGCGCAGGAGCCGCCGCTGTCGCTCGTCGGAGTCGCACGCCTGCATCGGCGAGTGCTGTCGACCTTGGGCGCGGGTGTGCTGCTGCTCGGGGTGGCGCGAACATCCCGCGATGCGATCTTGCCGCTGTGGGCCGATCACATCGGGATGAGCGCGGCGACAGCCAGTTTGATCTTCGGCATCGGTGCGGCACTGGAGGTGGTCTTCGCCTATCCCGCCGGGCATGTGATGGACCGCTTCGGCCGCGGCTTCATCGCGGTTCCCTCGCTCGCGATCCTGGCAATCGCATATTTCACTGTGCCACTGACTCATTCGGCACCGTCACTGGGGATTGTCGCGGTGGTGATGGGAATCGGCAACGGGATCAGCAACGGGCTGATCATGGTCCTCGGCGCGGACGTCGCGCCCCCCGCGATCCGCGCCGAGTTCCTCGCAGCATGGCGTCTCAACCACGATGCGGGTGCCTTCGCGGGGCCGCTGCTGATCGCCACACTGGCGACCGCTGCCCCACTGGCGGTCTCGGTCCTCACGATCGGCGGGATTTCCGCGCTCGGCGCGACGGTAATGGGCCGGTATATCCCGCAGTATGTCCCGTGGCCGCGTCCCGCCGGGGACCGGGACCTGCACCGCAGCCACGACTCTTCGGAACAACCCGGGCTCCGGCAATCGGATCTCCTGCAGCAGAAGGTGACATCATGACCGAACTCGATGTTCTCGTCCTCGGCGGCGGACCGGCAGGCACCTGGGCCGCACTGAAGGCCGCGGCCACAGGCGCCTCGGTCACACTGGCGGACAAGGGATTCTGTGGTAGCAGCGGCGCGACGGCTGCCGCCGGGACCGGAATCTGGTATGTCCGGCCGGAGCCGGAGCTGCGCGAGCAGGCGATGGCCGGCCGCGAGGCTCTCGGCGGTTATCTCGCCGACCGGGGCTGGATGGCGCGGGTGCTCGACGAAACATACTCTCGAGTCAACGAACTCGCCGAGATCGGCCGCTATCCGTTCCCCGTCGGCCGCGATGGACAGCCGCTGCGGACAGGCGTGCAGGGCCCGGAATACATGAAGCGCCAACGGCTTCGGGTGCGGCGCGCCGGGGTGAGGATCCTCGACCACACGCCCGCAATCGAACTGCTGACCGACGCCGACGGCGCAGTGGCCGGAGCCCGCCTGCAGCGGCTGTCGGACGGCGCGCACATCGATATCGCCGCCCGCGCCGTCGTGCTGGCGACCGGCGGGTGCGCCTTCCTGTCGAAAACGCTGGGCTGCAACGTCAATACCGGCGACGGCACCTTGATGGCCGTCGAGGCGGGCGCCGAGCTCTCCGGCATGGAATTCTCCAATGCCTACGCCATCGCCCCGGAGTTCACCTCGGTGACCAAGACCGCGTACTACTCCTTCGCGACCTTCTATCTGGGCAACGGAGAGCCGCTGGCGGGTGCGTCGAGCAAGGGCGGTCGCTCCGCGATCGCGCGAGCACTGTTGAGCGAGCCGGTGTACTGCACATTGGACCAGGCCGACCAAGCTCAACGCCGGGCGATGCGACTCGGGCAGCCGAACTTCTTCCTCACCTTCGACCGGCTCGGCATCGATCCGTTCACCGACCGCTTCCCGATCACACTGCTGCTCGAGGGCACGGTGCGCGGCACTGGCGGGGTGCGCGTCGCCGACCACGATTGCTCGAGCAGCGTTCCCGGTCTCTACGTGGCAGGCGATGTCGCGACCCGCGAGCTGATCTGCGGCGGGTTCACCGGCGGCGGCAGCCACAACGCCGCGTGGGCGATGTCCTCGGGCAGTTGGGCTGGTGCCGCAGCGGCGAACTACGCACTGCACCAGGGTAATTCGGTCGACGATCGGCGACGGTTCGGCGCCGGCGGTGTCGGGCTGCGGCCCACCGGCCGACCCGATGCCGGACTCCGACCGGCCGAGGTCGTCACTGCGGTGCAGCGGGAGGTGCTGCCCTACGACAAGAACTACCTGCGCCACGGCGACCGGCTGCGGCCCGCGCTCGCGGCGCTGCACGAGCTGTGGCAGCAGGCGCGCACGGGCCTGACCGGCGCCGATACCGCCAAGATCCGCTCGGCAGCGGCGATGACCGCACATGCGCGGTGGATGTACACCGCCGCGCTCGCCCGCACCGAATCCCGGGGCATGGCGCGCCGCCAGGAGTTCCCCAACCTCGATCCGGCCCAGCACCATCGACTGATCACCGGCGGGCTCGACGAGGTGTGGACCGAGCCCGAGCCCGCCTTCCTCGCCAGGTCCCGAGCACAGTTGGTATCGGCATGATCGAGGTGGTTTCGGTCGACCGGTGCATCGGATGCGACAAGTGCATCGAGGTATGCCCCACCAACGTCTTCGACCGAGGTGCGGACGGGATCCCGGTGCTCGCACGGCAATCCGATTGCCAGACGTGCTTCATGTGCGAGGCCTACTGCCCCGTGGACGCGTTGTTCGTCGCGGCGCGCACCGAGCCACTGCCGCCCGACGATATCCAGCGCGACGAGACGTATCTGATCGAACGCGAACTATTGGGCAGCTACCGCAAGGCGCTCGGCTGGGGTGGTGGACGCCTCGGCGCCCGCTATGCGATCGGACCGGAATTGCCGTGACGCCCTTGACGAAACGGCGCGTCATCGACTTCATGCGTGTGTGCCGCAGCGCCTGTTGCGCGGGAGATCGACCCGAGCCATCCCATCCCGACTCACAGAGCGAGTTCCCATGACTGCCGTGCACGACACCACAACCACCACCGACACCGTGCAGATCGCCCCGGTCGCCGGACACATCGGCGCCGAAATCTCCGGCGTCGACCTGCGCGAGACCCTCACCGACCAGCAGGTCGAGGACATCACCGCCGCGCTGCACAAGTACAAGGTGCTGTTCTTCCGTGATCAGCACATCGGTCACGCCGAGCAGATCGCCTTCTCCCGGCGATTCGGCGCGGTCACCCCCTCGCATCCCTACGACGACGACGCGCCGACCGAGTACCCGGAGATCCTCGCGGTCGACAGCCGGCTGTACGAAAAGCGTTTCGGCGTGCGGAAATTCAGCTACACCAACTTCTGGCACACCGATGTGTCCCCGCTGATCAACCCGCCCGCGGCATCGATCCTGCGTGCCGACATCGCCCCCGTGCACGGTGGTGACACCCAGTGGACGAACCTTGTCGCCGCTTACGAGAACCTGCCGGAATCGCTGCGGCGTTTCGTCGAGGGCCTGCGCGCCGAGCACCGGTTCGGTGGTAGTAGGCCGGCGTGGAACACCGACAGCGACTACGCGAAGAAGGTGGCCGCCGCGCCGCTGGTCACCGAACATCCCGTGGTTCGAGTGCATCCGGTAACCGGGGAACGGGCGCTGTTCGTCAACCCGGGCTTCACCACCCGCATCATCGGGCTGAGCCCCAACCAGAGCGACGCGCTGCTGAAGCTGCTCTTCGACGAGATAGCGCAGCCTGCCTATACCGTGCGATTCCGCTGGGAGCAGGGCAGCATCGCGTTCTGGGACAACCGGGCCACCGCGCATCTCGCGCCGAGCGACCTGGATCATCTCGATGTCACCAGGGTGCTGTACCGCACCACGCTCGAGGGTGACATCCCGGTCGGCGTCGACGGGGTGGCCTCGACGTCCATCTCGGGCGCACAGTTCACCGGCGCCTGAGCCGACGCCGGTCAGTGGAGCCGGTCGAGTGCTGCAGGGGCACTCGGCCGGCTCCGCGCTGTGACCGCACCGACATTGGACGCATGCGGCGTCGAACTCTTGATCGGCCGCCGGTAACCCGGGACAGTGGGCCGGGTCCGACGCGCGTTGCGTTGGCGTCGGCGGACTTGTGCGGCCGCCCCACCGTCGGCCGGTGTCCGACGGTGGGCGACCGATCGCGGCTAGATTTTCGGGTAAACACACGAAGGAGATATCTGTGCGCTTCGGCATCTTCATCCCGCAGGGCTGGCGATTGGACCTGGTCGGTATCGACCCTGCGGCGCAGTGGGGGGTAATGCGCGATCTCGCCCAACGAGTCGACGCCGGTGACGTCTGGGAGTCGCTGTGGGTGTACGACCATTTCCACACCGTGCCGACGCCGACCGACGAGGCCACCCATGAGGCGTGGACGTTGATGGCGGCGTTCGCGGCCTCGACGTCGCGGATTCGGTTGGGGCAGATGTGTACCGCGATCAGCTACCGCAATCCGGCCTATCTGGCGAAGGTCGCCGCCACGACAGATCTGATCTCCGGCGGCCGGGTCGAGATGGGCATCGGCGGCGGCTGGTACGAACACGAATGGCGCGCTTACGGCTACGGATTCCCGTCGGCGGGTGAGCGTCTCGGACGCCTCGATGAAGGGGTGCAGATCTTCCGGCAGGCGTGGACCGAGGGCACGGCCACCCTCGACGGCAAGCACTACCAGGTCGACGGCGCCATCGTGCGTCCGCTGCCATTGCAGGAGGGCGGGATTCCGCTCTGGATCGCAGGCGGTGGCGAGAAGAAAACGCTGCGGATCGCGGCGAAGTACGCCGACTACACCAATTTCAGCGGCAATCCCGAGGAGTTCACCCACAAGTCGGAAATCCTGCGCGCCCATTGCGCCGACGTCGGCACCGATTTCGACGCCATCGTGCGGAGCTCCAACTTCAATGTCGCCATCGGGTCCACCGAGGCCGAGGTCGAAGCACGCCTCGCCACCTTGCAGGCCCGCCTGTGCCCCTTCGTCGGCGCCGATCAAGCCGCCAGTCATGTCGATGACCTCTACCGGGGCACCGCCGCGGTCGGCACGCCCGAGCAGATCATCGAGAACCTCACCAAGGTCCGCGATCTCGGGCTCGGGTACGCCATCTTCAACTTCCCCGAAGCCGCCTACGACACCTCGGGCATCGAACTGTTCGAGCGCGAGGTCGCCCCCGCGCTGGCGTGAGCGCTCGGAGGGATGGTCTCCAACGCGGAGACCATCCCTTACTCTCGGGGCAGTTCGCAGATCTGGACCAGCTCCGGCTCACGGGTCCGAGTGATGAACGTGCCACGGCCGGGCGGCATCGGGGAGGGGCGCACGTCACCGATCAATTTGCCCTCGTCTCTGGACCCGCTCATGAGCAACGCGTCCGCACCGAGCTCGCGCATTCGGCTGATCACCGGGTCATACATTGCCCGGCTGGCGCCTGCCGTGCGCCGAGCCACGATCACACGGACACCACAGTCGCCGGCCTGCGCGAGCACATCGACCAGCGGCGTCAACGGATTCGCGGAACTGGTCACCACGATGTCGTAGTCGTCGACGACAACGAATATTTCGGGACCGGTCCACCAGCTGCGCTCACGAAGTTGCTGTGCCGTCACCCCCGGCCCCGGCAGCCGGCGATCAATGACATCGGCGAGCTGAGCCGCCATGTCGGCCACTTCCAGAGACGAATTCGAGTACCCGGACCGGAATTCGGTGTCGACGGCATCCAGCATTGTTCGCCGCGGGTCGATGAGGACAATGCGCACCTGTCCTTCGGCGGCCCGTTCGGTTATCCCGGCGACGATGTTCCGCAGCAGTGTCGTCTTGCCCGCTCCAGCGTCGGCGAAGATCAACAACAGCGGTTGGCTCTGGAAGTCCAGCACCAGAGGCTGGAGGTCGGACTCCCGCACGCCGACGACGACGCGGCTCCCGCTCTGTTCGATCCCCAGTGCGTCGGCAGCCGCCAGCACCTCGGATCGGTCGATCCGCGCCGGAAGCATCCGAATTTCCGGTGCGCGTCGGCCGGGATAGGCGTCGCTGAGTTTCCGCCCTGCCGAACCGATACCGAGAGACAATGTCTGGGCGTCCGTACTCGAGCCAAGGCGTGGCAGCGCCATCAGAATGTGCTGAGCTCCAGCGGGCCCTCGAATCAACGCGCGCCCGGGCACGTGCGGCACGAGCGCGGCCGCGCGCCTGCTGATACCGGAATCGTTCGAGTCGCTGAGCCGTAACTCCACCTCCATACCGATTCGCTCCTTGACAGCCGGGCGGATGTCCACCCACCTGGCGGCCGACAGGATCACGTGAATGCCGTATTGGAGGCCACGAACAGCAAGGAGATTCAACTCGGGTTCCAATGCCTCGAACTGCTGGAGCAGTTCTCGCCAGCCATCGATCACCAGGAACACGTCCCCGAACGGTTCCCGCAGAATCGGGTAGGCGGCCTGATGCCCGACCGGCAGCACATCGACATCGGCTCTGCGACTACGGAACTCGACCATCGACTCGATGTTGTGTGCGGCGAAGGACTCCTCACGCCGATGCAGCAGTGCGGTCAGCTCCGCTATCGTGCGCCGTACTCGATCCGCGTCCGTCCGGCTCGCAACGGATCCCACATGTGGTATGCCCGCGAGACCGGCGAACAACCCACCACCGAAATCGAGCACATAGAACTGGACCTGCTCGGGGGTATGCGTCGCGGCCGTCGCTATGACAACGGCCGCCAGCGCGGTCGACTTGCCGGCCCCCTGGCCGCCGAACACCGCGACATTGCCGTGCTCGCCGTCCAAGGACAACGTCAGCACGTCCTGCAGCTGGGCGTACGGATCGTCGATGACAGCGACCGGCACGCGAAGTCGACCGTGCGGAACGCCGGAGTTCTGCACTAGCGTGCCGATTGTCGCCGGTACTGTCAACGGCGGCAGCCATACTTGGTGCGCACGTGGCGCTCTCGTGCGCAAGTATTCGACCAGAGCGTCGAGCAACGTACGCTGTACGTTCGCACCGGTGCCCGCACCGTGTACATCACGTTCCGGCCGCGCCACGTACGGCGCCTTGAAGCGGACAGGGTCGGAAGAATCGTATTTCAGGTAGCCGAGCCCCGGCGTGCTCGGCAATTGGTACGCATCCAGTGTGCCCAGCACGGAACGGGATTCATTGGCCGAGAAGGTTCGCAAGGCGATCCGATACGACAGGTGGTTCTCGATCGCCCCGAGCCGATACCCGTCCAGACGTTGGGTCGCCAGCAGCAGATGCATCCCCAACGACCGACCGAATCGGGCAACCAAACCGAGGGCATCGCCGAATCCCGACTTCTGCGAAAGGAGTTCGGCGACCTCGTCGACAATGATGACCAGAGCGGGCAGCGGCTCCTGCGGCACCAGGTCCGGTAGCGAGCCGGTCGCCCGTGCTCGTTCGTACTCGTCGATATTGTTGAATTTTCCCGCCGACCGGATCAACTGCTGCCGGCGTTGTACCTCGCCGGTGATCGCTTCGCCGAGCCGATCGACCAGCGAGAGATCTGCTTCGAGATCGTCGACCAACGCCGAAACATGTGGCAGGTCTGCCAAGCCATCGAACGTCTCCGCGCCCTTGAATGAAATCAGCAGGAAGTTGACGACATCCGGTGAGTGGCGCACCGCGAGTCCGGCGACGAAATTCTTCAGCAGTGTCGACTTGCCCGATCCGACGGCGCCGACCACCAAACCGTGTGGTCCCATGCCATTTTCAGCAGACTGCTTGAGATCCAGCTCCACGGTTTCACCGGTGTGCGTGACCCCGATGGGAATTCTGAGCCGGTCGCGACCGGTCCGGGACCCCCACGCCTCATCGAGGACGATCCGGTCGTCCTGGCCGATGCCGAAGAGCGCGGCGAAGTCGACCTCACCGTCGAGCGGCGAACGCTGCGGACCGGACGCACCGGCCGGCGTCGGCCACGCGCCGACCACTCGACTCACCAACTCGGCCGCGCCATCGGTCATATCCGATATACCTACCGAATCGGGTTGCAGTTCACGCAGATCCGGCATGGCAATGCGAAATGGCCGCTGGCCGTACAGCGCCCAGCCGGGACCATCGGGCAGCCGCGCGGCACGCTCGGGGTTGATCCGCGACTCGGCCGGGCGGTGCAACCGCAGTTCGACATGTGCGGGCAGCAGATCGCCCAGCCAGTCCGGGGCTTCACTCCAATCGCGGACCGTCGCGACCACGTGCACGCCGTACTCCGGCCCCGCGCTGGCCACCTGCCGGATCGTGGTGTCGAATTCCGGTATGTGCTCGCGGAAGTCGCCCCACCGATCGATCAGCAGGAACACATCGGCGACCGGCCCCTCGGTCAGCAGCGACCGCGCGGCGCGCAAGCTGGCCGGGGAATCGATGCTGTTGTCCCGGTACAGCTTCTTGCGACTGCGGATGGCGCCGGTGATCGTTTCCAGCAGCATCCGCACCTGCTCGGGTTCATCGTCGCCCGCCACACCCGCGACGTGCGGCAGCGCGCTCATCGAGCCAAGGCGGTTACTCGACTCCAGCACGTAGATCTGCGCCTCGTTCGAGGTGTGGGTCAGGGCAAGCGATCCGGCAAGCGTGCGCAGCAGCGTGCTCTTTCCCGAGCCCGCGCGGCCGACGACGAGAAGATTGCCGTCCGCGCCGGCCAGGTCCAGCCACACCGTCTCGCCTGGAGCGCCGTCCGCACGCCGCTCCTGACCGATCGGAACCTTGAGTCTTCCTGTCCCCCACCAGTTCTCCGCGCGCAGGCCGGTGGCCGGATCGCGTTCGAGCCGACCGAGCAGAGCACCGAGCTGCACTCGGTCACCTACCTCGAGAACGGCGGAGTACTTCCGCCGGACCCGGGCGACGTAGACCTCGTCCTTGAAGACGCCGTAGTGGTTCGGGGTCTGTCTACTCGTCCGGCTGCGCACATCGGCACTGACATAAGTCCACAAGTCGTGCGTGCCGATCAGGCCGCTGCCGTTGTCGGCAAGTCCGGTGCCGATGCCCTTCACCAGGGCCGAAGTGAACACCGAAAGCGGCGCGGACTTATCCGAGCCGGCGCGCCCGTCCTCGGCCGTCTCGACGGCGCTGGACGCGGTCAGCACACAGATGCCGTCGCCCGCAGCGAGTTCCCGGCCGACGTCGTCGATATTCGGTGCGGACTTGACGACGTCCGCGCCGAGGAACGCGCCGCTGTAGCAGCAGTCCAGCAGAATGATCTTCGCCGCGGCGGCGGACTCCCTGATCAGTTCTCGAATGAATGTCGAGGACACCGCGGTGCTGCTCAACAACTGCGGGTCGGTGTTGCTGGTCGCCAGATACAGGTTCTGTCTGGTCCGCAGACCGTGGCCGGAGAAGTAGAGCAGGACAACATCCTCCGGCTCCGCACCGCGGAACAGTCGTTCGATACTGCGTTCGATCTCGGCCTTGGATTCGTTGGTCAGTATTTCGGTCGGTCGGAAGCCGCCGATTTCCGGGTCCCGCAGCAACTCTCGCAGCTGTTCGGCATCGGAGACCGGCGCGTACAGCCGAGGCAGACCCTCGAAATGGTAGGTGTCGTTGGCGATGAACAGCGCCAACCGCCGACCGGTCGGACTATTCATCGTCGAGCACGGCGCGGATCCGATCGACGATCTCGTCGACCTGGCCGTCCTTTGGTCGAAGGATAGTGACCTCCCGGTCACCGCGTTTGACGGTGACCGACGTCGCCCTGGTCCGATCGAGGAACTTGATGACGATGTCCCGGATTGCCCACGCCGTGGTTCCGATCGCTCCGCCGGAGGCAACGAGCTGGCCGATCTGCTCCAGCGCACCGGACTTCGCGCCCGTTGCGGCGGACGTGGTCGCCTTTCGAACGGCCAGTCCCCTGATCTGGCGCAGATCCTCCTGTAGCTCGTCGGCCAGTTGGTCCAGCCACTCAGGATCTCGACGCCGCTCGGAATTGATCACCAGCACAACGTCACTCATCACTGCCCCTCCAGTCGCCCCGCACTCACCGTAGTGCGACCACTCTAACCACGAGACAAGGGATTCGAACGCGAAGCGACGGCCGACCCGAAGAACGCGAAAGGGCGGTCTCCCATGGAGACCGCCCTTTCGGCAGCGCGACTACAGCATGCAGGAAACGCAGCCCTCTACTTCGGTTCCCTCCAGGGCCATTTGGCGCAGACGGATGTAGTAGAGGGTTTTGATGCCCTTGCGCCAGGCATAGATCTGGGCGCGGTTGAGGTCACGGGTGGTTGCGGTGTCCTTGAAGAAGAGCGTCAGCGACAGGCCCTGGTCCACGTGCTGGGTGGCCGCGGCGTAGGTGTCGATGATCTTCTCGTAGCCGATCTCGTAGGCGTCGTCGTAGTACTCGAGGTTGTCGTTGTCGAGATAGGGCGCCGGGTAGTAGACGCGGCCGATCTTGCCTTCCTTGCGGATCTCGATCTTCGAAGCCACCGGGTGGATGGAGCTGGTCGAGTGGTTGATGTAGGAGATCGAGCCGGTCGGCGGGACCGCCTGCAGATTCTGGTTGTAGATGCCGTGCTCCATGACCGAGGACTTCAGCTCACGCCAGTCGTCCTGGGTCGGAATGTGCACGCCCGCGTCGCCGAAGATCTGTGCCACGCGTTCGGTTTTCGGCTCCCACACCTGATCGGTGTACTTGTCGAAGTACTCGCCCGACGCGTACTTGGATTCGGGGAACCCTCCGAAGTAGGTCCCGCGCTCCTTGGCGATCAGGTTCGACGCCCGAATCGCGTGGTAGACCACGGTGTAGAAGTAGATGTTGGTGAAGTCGATGCCCTCGTCGGAACCGTAGTGAACCCGCTCGCGAGCCAGGTACCCGTGCAGGTTCATCTGGCCGAGGCCTATGGCGTGGGACTGGTTGTTGCCCTGCTCGATCGAGGGCACCGAATAGATGTGTGTCTGATCCGACACCGCGGTCAGCGCCCGGATCGAGGTCTCGATGGTCTGTGCGAAGTCGGGTGAGTCCATCGTCTTGGCGATGTTCAGCGACCCGAGGTTGCACGAAATGTCCTTGCCTACCACAGCGTAGGACAGGTCGTCGTTGAACACCGACGGCGTGGAGACCTGCAGGATCTCCGAGCACAGGTTGGAGTGGGTGATCTTGCCCGCGATCGGGTTGGCCCTGTTCACCGTGTCCTCGAACATGATGTAGGGGTAGCCGGATTCGAACTGCAACTCGGCGATGGTCTGGAAGAACTCGCGCGCCTTGATCTTCGACTTGCGGATCCGCTTGTCGTCGACCATCTCGTAGTACTTCTCGGTGACATCGATATCGGCGAACGGTTTGCCGTAGATGCGCTCCACGTCGTACGGCGAGAAGAGGTACATGTCCTCGTTCTTCTTCGCCAGCTCGAAGGTGATGTCCGGAATCACCACACCGAGCGAGAGGGTCTTGATGCGGATCTTCTCGTCCGCGTTCTCGCGCTTGGTGTCCAGGAACCGGTAGATGTCGGGGTGATGCGCGTGCAGGTACACCGCGCCCGCACCCTGACGCGCGCCGAGCTGGTTGGCGTAGGAGAAGGAGTCCTCGAGCAGCTTCATGATCGGGATGACACCCGAACTCTGGTTCTCGATCTTCTTGATCGGCGCGCCGTGCTCGCGAATATTGCTCAGCAGCAAGGCGACACCGCCGCCACGCTTGGACAGCTGCAGCGCGGAGTTGATGGAGCGCCCGATGGACTCCATGTTGTCCTCGATGCGCAGCAGGAAGCAGGACACCGGCTCGCCGCGCTGCTTCTTGCCCGAGTTGAGGAAGGTCGGGGTGGCGGGTTGGAAGCGGCCGTCGATGATCTCGTCGACCAGCTTGCCCGCGAGCACCTCGTCACCGGCGGCGAGGGTGAGCGCGACCATACAGACGCGGTCCTCGAACCGCTCCAGGTAGCGCTTGCCGTCGAAGGTCTTCAGCGTGTACGAGGTGTAGTACTTGAACGCGCCGAGGAAGGTCGGGAACCGGAACTTCTTGGCGTAGGCCTGCTGGAACAGCGACTTGATGAACGGGCGGCTGTACTGGTCGAGAACCTCTGCCTCGTAGTAGTTCTCCTCGACCAGGTAGTCCAGCTTCTCGTCCAGGTTGTGGAAGAAGACGGTGTTCTGGTTGACATGCTGCAGGAAGTACTGGTGTGCGGCCTCGCGGTCCTTGTCGAACTGGATCTCGCCGTTCTGGCCGTACAAGTTCAGCATCGCGTTGAGGGCGTGGTAGTCCATGACCTCGCCGGCTTCCGTGCCCCGTACCGGGGGCTGCTCTAAGCGAGCCGTTTTTCCGGCCGGTGCTGTCGTTGCTGTTGCCAAAACAATCCCAATCCCTCGCGGACGCGCTCGACGTCCTCAGCGGTTCCCATGAGTTCGAAGCGATACAGGTACGGCACCCCGCACTTGCGTGAGATCACCTCTCCCGCATAGCAGTACGTATCGCCGAAGTTCGTGTTTCCCGCCGCGACGACACCGCGCAGCAGGGCGCGGTTATGCGGATCGTTGAGGAACTTGGCGACTTGCCGAGGCACGAAATCCTTGTCGGATCTGTTTCCCCCCAGTACGTGCCGACCGCCCCCATAGGTGGGGACGATCAGCACGTAAGGTTTGTCTACGCGCAGCGAATCGGCGGTGTGCAGTGGTATACGAGTTGCCGGGATACCCAGCTTCTCGACGAAACGATGTGTGTTCTCCGAAGCGCTGGAGAAGTAGACGAGCGCTGTCCCTTCGGACATGGCCAACTCCCTTCTTCCATCATTCGGATGAACGGAAAACGATCGGTAGCGTCAGGCCGCGACAGTGGCGAGCGACTTGATGCGATCCGGCCGGAAGCCCGACCAGTGATCCTCACCGGCAACGACGACCGGCGCCTGCAGGTATCCGAGGGCCATGACGTAGTCACGCGCCTCGTCGTTCTCGGAGATGTCGATGACCTCGTAGTCGACCCCGACCTTGTCGAGGGCCTTGTAGGTCGCGTTGCACTGGACGCAAGCGGGCTTGGTGTACACGGTGATGGTCAATGGTGTCCCTCTCTCCTATGCCTGATCCACAGCCTGTGATCCGTATGCAGTGCATGATCCGACGTACGCTGCGCAAACTCCTGGATCCGATCTCGAAAGCCCTGCTCAGCCGGTTCGCACCGATGCTTTTCGCCTCGGGCCTCGCGCCGTTCTCCAGTACGGAAGACACTACACCTAGTGGCCGACAGATTCATACAACACGACATGTTGCGAACCACATTGATGAAATTCCTACGCGGTAAGTACCAGGACACTCGATTCGCAACCCGACACGACCGTGGCGCAGATCACAATTTTGTACCGTAGCTCTCTTTCAGCAAACATTTCTTTGCACACCGAAAGGCCACCCCCCACCGAGTGGAGGGTGGCCTTTCGGGAAGCTTGCGGACTTACCGCAGCTCAGGCGGAAACCAGCACACCGCGTGCGGCGACGACGAGCTCGCGCACCGTGCCGGCCAGCTGAGTCAGCGCCTCGGCATCCTCGCGCGGGTGCGCGTCGCCGAACCGCTGGCCGAAGGTGCCGAAGTGCAGGTGTGCGGATTCCACGACCTTGGCGCCCGCGACGCCGAGCGCCTTGACTGCGTCACCGTGTGCCCGCTGCCCCGCATTCGGGCTGATCGATCCGCTCACCACGGCCACCGGCCGATCCTTCAGCGCACCCGCGCCGTACGGACGGGAAGCCCAGTCGATCGCGTTCTTCAACACGGCCGACAGCGTGCCGTTGTACTCGGGCGTCGCCAGCAGCAGGCCGTCGGATGCGGCGACCGCGTCACGCAACGCCTGGGCAGCGGCGGGCACCGAACCGGGAACATCGAGATCTTCGTTGTAGAAGGGGATGTCGGCGAGGCCCTCGTAGATGGCGACCTCGACACCCTCGGGCGCGGTCTGCACCGCAGCTTCGGCGAGCTGCCGATTGATGGATGCGGCACGAAGGCTGCCGACCAGAGTAAGGATCCGGGTCTGACTCATGACGACTCCTGGTGTACTGAATGTTGGTGTCCGGGCTTTCATGAGACACTAACCGGACCATGGTCCGATTTCATTCCTTTGGAGACGATGAGGGTTTTGTGAGCTACAGCACACACCCGCCGAGCGGGTCGATGCCCGAGCGTCCGCTGCTCGGCGTCGGCGCGCCCCTGCTCGGCACGCTCGAGCCGACCGAACGCGCCGATGCCGCCCGTAACCGGCGACTACTGCTGGACGCGGCACAAGAACTGGTGCGCGAACAAGGGGTGGACAGCCTCACCATGGACGCGCTCGCCAAACGGGCGGGCGTCGGAAAGGGCACCGTTTTCCGCCGGTTCGGCAACCGGGCGGGGCTCATGACGGCCCTGCTCGACCATTCCGAGGTCAAGTATCAGCAGGGATTCATGTACGGGCCCCCGCCCCTCGGGCCCGGCGCACCACCGCAGGACCGGCTGATCGCCTTCGGCCGGGCTCGACTACTCGACATCGAGGTCGAAGGCGAGCTGTATCGCGCGGCCGAGACCGGCGAACGGTTCTCCGGGCCGCCCTACCTGTTGCTCAAAGCCCACGTGTCGATGCTGCTGCGGCAGGCCGAGGTCACCGGCGACATCTCACTGCTCGCCGACGCGCTGCTCGGTGCGCTCAGCGCGGCATTGGTGATGCACCAGATGCACGCCCTCGGCTACTCGCGCGAACAGATCGGCGACAACTGGGCAGCGCTCGTTCGGCGTGTTGTCGCACCGCAATCGCCAGTACAGTGAGTTGCCATGCAGTCCTTGCGTGAACAGATCATCGCTGAACTAGGCGTCCAACCGAGCATCGAACCGAAGATCGAGGTGCGCCGCCGCATCGATTTCCTCAAGGACTACTTGCGTGTCACCCCCGCAACAGGTTTCGTGCTCGGCATCAGTGGCGGCCAGGACAGCGCGCTGGCCGGGCGGCTGTGCCGGCTGGCCGCCGAGGAGCTGCGCGCCGACGGCGTCGAGGCCACTTTCGTCGCGGTGCGGCTGCCCTACGGTGTGCAGGCCGACGAGGCCGACGCCAGGATCTCGATGAAGTTCGTGCAGCCCGACCGCTCGGTGGCGGTCAATGTCCGGCCCGGCGCGAATGCGGTCGCCGCTGAGACCGCGCGCAGTCTCGGTGTGCCCGACCTGCGCGATTTCGTCCGCGGCAACATCAAGGCGCGCGAACGCATGGTCATCCAGTACGCCATCGCGGGCCAGCAGAACCTGCTTGTCGTCGGCACCGACCACGCCGCGGAAGCGGTCACCGGCTTCTTCACCAAATACGGCGACGGCGGCGTCGATATCACCCCGCTCACCGGCCTCACCAAACGCCAGGGCGCCGCCCTCCTCCAAGAGCTCGGCGCACCCGCCAGCATCTGGTCCAAGGTCCCCACGGCCGACCTGGAAGACGATCGCCCCGCCCTCCCCGACGAGGAAGCGCTCGGCCTGCGCTACACCGAGATCGACGACTACCTCGAAGGCAAAGACGTCACCCCCGAGGTCGCCGCCAAGCTGGAAACGATCTTCCAGAACACCCACCACAAGCGCACCGTCCCGGTCACCCCCCTCGACACCTGGTGGCGCTGACAACCACACCGCATTCCACAGGACTGGCTGTGGTTGCGTTCCAAGCATTTTCGGTGGCGAGGGTAGTCGAATGGTGGTTGGTTCGGGGGGTGGGAGCCGCCATTTCACTGCGCTCGCGGCTTGTGAATGTTGTGACTGCGGCGGGCATCAGCAGGGGATGACGCGGGTGGGGTGGGGCCGGTTGGTGGCTCGTGCTGGGGTGAGAGTGGGGGCGGGCTTCAGCCGCCTGCGAAGGGGGGCAGGACATCCACGCGGGGCGTGAGGGGGGTGGAGGGGTCGCGGGTTAGTTCGTCGCCTATCAGGTAGGCGCAGACGGCGAGCATTTTGTCCAGGTTGGGGCCGTAGGACTCCGCCAGGGTGGTACGCAGGTCCGCGATGGTTGCGTCAGCGGGGAAGTCGAGGGTTTCTTTGTCTTTGCCGACGACGTCGGCGATTGCGGCGAAATAGCGGATCTCAACCACCGATGGCTCCCATCGTGCGTTCCGGGGGGACGAAGTCGGCGGCGTCTATGCCGTGGCCTGCCCATTTGTTCCACATGGCGCCGCGCCAGATGGTGGCGATCTCGATGTCGTCGGCGCCGGAGCGCAATGCCTCACGCAGATCGAATTCCTGGTCGCTGAACAGGCAGGAACGGAGCATGCCGTCGGCGGTGAGGCGGGTGCGGTCACAGGTGTCGCAGAACTTGCGGGTGACGGTGGCGATGATGCCGACCGTCGCGGGGCCGCCGTCGACCAGCCAGGTTTCGGCGGGGGCCGACGGGTCCGACCGGCCTGCCGCGGTGAGGTCGAAGCGGGCGCCGAGCACATCGAGGAGTTCCGCGGCGGTCACCATATTGGCGCGCGCCCACTCGTGGTCGGCGTCGAGCGGCATCTCCTCGATGAAGCGCAGCTCACATTCCTCGTCCAGACACCAGCGCAGCAGATCGGCCGCACCGGGCAGGGTTTCGCGCATCAGAACAGCGTTCACTTTCATCGGTGCCAGGCCCGCGTCCCGTGCCGCGCGAATGCCTGCGAAGACCGACTCGAGGCGGTCGCGGCGAGTCAGCTTGGCGAAGCCGAGCCGGTCGACGGTATCCAGCGAAACATTCACCCGACTCAGCCCGGCCGCCGCCAGACCGCGCGCGCGATGGGCGAGACCGACACCGTTGGTTGTCATGGCCAGCGGGGTCCCGGGTAAGCGTTCATGACAACCGGCGATGATCCGTTCGAGGTCGCGCCGCAGCAGCGGCTCGCCGCCGGTGAAGCGCACTTCGCGCACCCCGAGTTCCCGCACGGCCAGCGCGACCAGCCGCACGATCTCCTCGACGGTCAGCAACTCCTCGTGCGGAATCGCAGGCAGCCCCTCCTCGGGCATGCAATATGTGCAGCGCAGCGAACATTTCTCGGTGATAGACACCCGCAGATCACGGGCGGTACGACCGAATCGGTCCACCAGGAACGGCGTGTCGGGGCGTCCATCGAGCGAGGGCCGCCCAGACCGCACAGCGGGAATCCCCATCTGGACCAACGTCACCTCTCTATTATGACCGCTCTACCAGCGTCGCCTAGGGCCGGACCACACCAACTCGACCTCACAAACACCGAGATCAGCGCGTGAGCGTTCGTGCGAAGCGACAAGAGAACTCGAAGGGGTCGGCGATTAGGCTGATCGCATGACCTCTCGGCCCGCCACGTCCCAGGTCCGGTCCGTCGACGACTACCGGGACGCCATCGAACAGCTGCTGCGACCGCTGGCGGCGCGCACGGCCGAATCCGCCCCGGTGCCCGCGGCGCTGGGCAGGCAGCTGGCCGCGGATGTCCACTCGCCGGTCGACCTGCCGGTCTTCCGCAACTCCGCGATGGACGGGTACGCGGTGCGGTCGGAGTCCGTCGTGGTCGCCCCGGTGGTACTGCCGGTCGCGGGTGTCGTCGCGGCAGGCAGTCCCGGTGCGACACCGTTGCCACCCGGCGCCGCGATGAAGGTAATGACGGGTGCGCCGATTCCGCCCGGCGCGGACTGCGTGGTTCCAGTGGAGGACGTGCATGCCGACGGCGCGACGGTGACCATCGAACGCGGCCGCAGCGCAGGCGAATTCGTGCGGGAGCCCGGCACCGACGTGCGCACCGGCGAGCTGCTGGTTGCGGCCGGAACCAGGCTCGCACCCAGGCATATCGCGGCGCTTGCCGCCGTCGGTCTGCCTTCGGTGCCGGTATTACGGCCCATCCGCGCGGCGGTGCTGACCACCGGCGACGAGCTCGTCCCCGCCGGGACGCCACTGCAGCCGGGGCAGATCTACAACTCCAATGGCATCGCACTCGCCGCGGCGCTGACCGCGAACGGGGTGCTGGTCACCGCCGTCGAGCACAGTACCGACGACCCCGGAGCTTTCCGCCGATTGCTTACTGCCGCAACGGAATCCGCCGATATCGTGTTCACCTCCGGCGGCGTGTCCAAGGGCGATTTCGAAGTGGTCAAGGAGGTGCTGCAACCGCTCGGCGGGCAATTCGGCTCGATCGCGGTGCAGCCGGGCGGCCCACAGGGCCTGACCGTCGTCGACGGCGTTCCGGTACTGAGCTTCCCCGGCAATCCGGTCAGCACCATGGTGTCCTTCGAGGTGTTCGCCAGGCCGATCCTGCGCAGGCTTGCGGGACTGCCCGAGGTCTGCACCCGTGAATTGCCGCTGCTGGAACCGGTGAAATCGCCGTCGGGGCGGCGGCAGTTCCTGCGTGGCCGGGTGACCGACGCGGGCGTCGAGGCCGTCTCCGGTCCGGGATCGCACCTCATCGCCGGAATGGCATGGGCGGAGGTACTGATCGATATCCCGGCGGAGGCGACCTCGGTCCCGGCCGGCACGACCGTGCTCGTCCGATCGCTGTGAACGCCGACACCCGATCACGTGACGGTGGCACGGAGGTCCCCTTCGCCCACCGCGGCACCGCTGTGCCAATGTGGACGTCATGAGTGAGTTGTCCCATGTCGACCGCGAGGGTCGCGCCCGCATGGTCGATGTGAGCGCGAAGGCCGACACCACCAGGATCGCGGTCGCGGCCGGTGAGCTGCAGACCACTGCCGAGGTGGTGGCGCTGGTGCGAGCCGACGACATGCCGAAGGCCGATGTGCTGTCCACGGCCAGGATCGCGGGCATCGCGGGCGCGAAGAAGACCTCGGAACTCATCCCGCTCTGCCATCAGCTCGCGCTCTCGTCGGTCAAGGTCGAGTTCGCATTCACCGACACCACCATCACGATCGAGGCCACCGCGAAGACCAAAGGCCCCACCGGCGTCGAGATGGAGGCCCTCACTGCGGTCGCCGTCGCCGGGCTCACCCTGCACGACATGGTGAAGGCGGTCGACCCCGCCGCGACCCTCAACGGCGTGCGACTGCTCACCAAAGAAGGTGGGAAGCACGGACATTGGGTACGTGCCGATGACGAAGCGGCGCAATCCCGTGCGGCAGGACCGGTCCCGCCCGCGGAAAGCGACCTGCAGCAGGTGTCCGGCACAGCCCACGCGACTGAGATTCCGAGCGACACAGCGCAGCAAGCTATTTCGGATGCCGAGCCCCGCTCGGCCGTGGTCGTGGTCGCCTCGACCGGCGTCGCGGCGGGCAGCCGAATCGACACCACCGGGCCCGTGCTCACGCAATGGCTCACCGAACTCGGCTTCGCGGTACGCGGACCGCTGGTCTACGCCGACGCCGAAATCGCCGTCGGCCTCGCCGACGCGCTGCGCCTCGCGCCGGCGTTGGTGATCACCACCGGTGGGACCGGCGCCTCCCCCACCGATGCGACGCCGGAGGCGACGCTGGCCGTCATCGATCGCGAGCTACCCGGCGTCGCCGAGGCGATCAGGCAGCGCGGCACCGCGAAATTCCCCCTCGCCGCGCTCAGTCGCGGCGTCGCGGGATTGGCGGGCCGCTCGGTGATCGCGAACCTGCCCGGTTCGCCCGGCGGAGTGAAAGACGGTATGGCGGTGCTCGAGCCGCTATTGGATCATCTGCTCGCGCAAGTAGCAGGAGGCGGCAGCCATGACAACCAGTGAACACGCGGCCGTGCGCCTCGCGGCCATCAGCGATCAGCCGCTGAATCCCGCCGACGTCGAGGCGGCGGTCACCGGACCCGAGCACGGGGCCGTCGTGGTGTTCACCGGCAAGGTCCGCAATCACGATGGCGGACAAGCCGTTTCCGCGCTGGAATACTCGGCCCATCCCGAAGCCGAACGGTTCCTGCGGAACTGCTGCACCGAACTGGCCGCATCCTCCGGCCTTCCGGTCGCCGCCGTGCACCGCATCGGTGCACTGACCGTCGGCGATCTCGCGATCGTCGTCGCAGTCGCGGCGCCGCACCGCGCCGAGGCGTTCGCCGCCTGTGCGGAATTAGTGGACCGGATCAAACACGAGGTACCGATCTGGAAGCGCCAGTTGTTTGCCGACGGCCTATCGGAATGGGTCAACGCCTGCGGGTAAGTGGTCCCGGATTTACCTCTTCCAGGAACTCAGTGCAGCGTGTAGCGCCAGATGCCGAGCATGGTCTGTGGGTCGAGCGGCTCCGCGGCCGTATGCACCGTCTCGTGCAATCGCCGCAGCGCCGTCTCGGTGGGCAGCCCCGCGCCGATGAGCACCAACTGGGTGGTGCGCGGCTCGCCGCGACGCCAGTTGTCCGGTTCGAACACGATGTGGTTGCCCACCATGTGCAGGACGAACTTCCGGCGCTCCGCGGCGACGCCGAACGCGGCGAAGCCCTTCGCGCGGAACAGGCCGGGCGGCGGGTCCTCCAGGAAGCCGATGAGGCGGCGGGGGTCCAGTTCCCGTTCGCTGGTGAAGCTCACACTGGTGTAGTCGTCGTGCAGGTGCCGGTGGTCGTCGTGCGCGTCGTGGTTGTGGTCGAAAAGCAACTCGTCGAAGCTCAATTGCTCGGCGACGCGCGGTGCTTCGCGCATCGGCTCGTCGAACAGCAGCCCGGGATCGATGCGGCCGTGGGTGGTCGCGTATACCGGCACCTGCCCGATCTGCTCGGCGATCTCCTGCCGCAACCGCTCCAGGTCCGCCCGTGGCACCCGATCGGCTTTGTTGACCACGACCAGATCGGCGAGCCGCAGATGTGCGGCGAGTTCGGGGTGTTGTGCCCGGCTGGCCGGAAACTGTTCGGCATCGACGACCTCGACGAGCCCGCCGTACCGGATACGCGGGTTCTCACTGCCGACCACCATCCGAATGAGGTTGCGCGGTTCGGCGAGACCACTGGCCTCGACCACGATCACATCGATCCGGGCGCGCGGCTCCGCCAGCCGGGTGAACAGTTCGTCGAGTTCGCTGACGTCCACCGCACAGCAGACACATCCGTTCCCGAGCGACACCATCGCGTCGACCTGTCCGGCGACCAACATCGAATCGATATTGATAGCGCCGAAGTCGTTGACCACCACGCCGATCCGCGTGCCCCGATTGTTGCGTAGCAGGTGGTTGAGCAGCGTCGTCTTCCCGGATCCGAGGAATCCGGCGACGATCAGAACTGGAATCCGGTCAGCCACCCGGCCCACCTTAGTGCGCGCCCGCAACACATCACCGCACGACCGAACGCCACCCCCGGCAAGTGGCGGGGGTGGCGTTCGGCTGCGGTATGCGGACTATTTGGACGGGCCGAGCAGCGCGCTGGCCAGGGTGTAGGCCAGGTTGATCAGCTCCGAGGTGACCACCGTGTTGTCCATACCGAGCGACCTGGCCAGCGGAAGCAGCATCTGCATGACCGTGCCGACGAGCCCGCTCATCGAGGTGGTGGCACCTGGCGCTGTCTTGCCGGGCGCGGTGCCCTGTGCTTGTGGCGCGGTCGGTGACTGCGGCGATGTCTGCGACTGCGGCGAACCAGGAACGGCCTGTGGTGCGTTCGGCACAAGTGCGGGCCGTATCTTCCGTACCCTTGGGTTGGCCTGAGCCTGCGGTGCAGCTTGAGCCTGCGGTGCGGCCTGAGCCTGCGGTGCGGCCTGAGCCTGCGGTGCAGCTTGAGCCTGCGGTGCGGCCTGAGCCTGCGGTGCGGCCTGAGCCTGCGGTGCAGCTTGAGCCTGCGGTGCAGCTTGAGCCTGCGGTGCGGCCTGAGCCTGCGGTGCAGCTTGAGCCTGCGGTGCAGCTTGAGCCTGCGGTGCGGCCTGAGCCTGCGGTGCGGCCTGAGCTTCCGGCGCGGACTGCGGCACCGCTTCGACCTTCGGCGCGGATTGCACGTGCGGCGTGCTCGGCGAGAGCACCGCGGCCGGACGATCGACGGCCGAGCCCGTCTGCCCCACCGGCGACGGCGCACCGAGCAGATAGCCGACCAATCCGGTGGTGATGGTGATGGCGTGCTTCAGCTGCCCGTCCGAACTCTCCAGCAGCGCAGCATCTTCGGTATTGCCGCCGTTGCCCATCTCGACGAACACATCGGGCACCGTGGTCAGCGCGGGACCGGCCACGTCCGCGCGGGTCTGCAGACCGTCCTGCACACCCGCGTAGGCGGCGGAGGGGAAACCCTCCTTCAAGTACGCGTCGCGCACCGACTTCGAGGCTGCCAGACCCGGGCCCGCCTGGACTTGATCCGCCTTCGCGTCGGGAATCGGCAACTCCGGAATGATTACGTGGAAGCCACGGAACTGCGCGGGGGCGCTGTCGGCGTGGATGCTCACCGCGACATCGGCGCCGGATTGATTGGCGGCCTTTGCCCGTTCGTCGACACAGCCGCCCCAGCCGGTGTCGTCCTGACGGCTGAGCACCACCCGCGCGCCGAGACTCTCCAGCGAGGTTTTCACCAGCTGCGCCACGTTCCAGTTGATGGTGTGCTCAGGTATGCCGTTCACCGTGGTCATGCCGGTGGTCTGGCAATCCTTGGTGCTGCCGCGGCCGTTGTCCACCTGCCGCGCCAAGTCTTCCGAGTGATTCGGCCCCTGATGGCCCGGGTCGAGGAATACCGTCTTGCCTGCGAGCTTGTTGGCCATTTCCGGTGACACCGGATCGGCGTGTGCGGTGACCGGGACCAGCCCGGAGAGCGTCACTGCCACCGCCGCTGTGACGGCGCTGCAGAAACCGGCCTTGATGATGCTTGGCTTCATGTTCGGTCGGCGCTCCGGAATGGAGCGCCCCTCCCTTCCCACTAGTAACACCAAACCCAGTGGTTTACTCTTGCAACGCCAGCGCCAGCAAAGCAAGCTCCGTTACCGAAATGTGACCATCACAGATGGCAATCGTGCCTGATCAGACCGCCGCAACCAGGCCGTGACGCGACCGCGAGAACTCGCACAGCACCCGCTCAGGCAACGATCGGCAACCGCCGTAGCGAACGCAAGGCATAGTGCACCCGAGTCTTGACCGTGCCGACCGGTACGCCGATGTCGTCGGCCACGTCCTGATACGCCCGGTCGCGCAGGATCACCTCCACCACCGCCTCACGCTGCGACTCGGGCAGCCGCGAGAGCAATTGCGCAACCAGCAGCCCATCGACAATGCCCTCGGAGAAGTCTGGGTCGGCGTAGCGGATATCGCTGAGCTCCGCGACCTCGTCCCATCCGGTGTCGCCGGGACGGGCCGCGCGGGCACGGCCGATATCGATCATCACGTTGCGCTGGATCGCGAGCAACCAGGTGCGAACAGTGCCTTTACCCGCGTCGAACTGGGCACATGAACGCCACGCCCGCAGCAGCGTCTCCTGAACGGCCTGTTCGGCAAGGCCGGAGTCGCCGAGTCCGCGCATCGCCCGCCAGTGCAGCAGCGCTCGATCCGCGGTCAATATCGTGGCAATGCCGTCATTCGTACACAGCCGCGCACAACGGTCCCCACAGACGGGGCGCCGGTCCGCGATGCCGGTGACCGGGCGAATACTTCTCATACAACAGATATCGCGGCGACGACGCCGAGTGACAACGCCCGTCGCATGTGGATTCCGCGCAATTCCGCCCGTCACCGGGTGATGTGCAGAGTGGTTGTCGCCGTGATGGAAATCTCCGATTCAGCCGAAATCCATCACCGACTCTGGTAGATCTTGCCCGGGAGATTCGGGGATCCCCGCAGGTCAGCTGCTCACGGGCGGCGAGAGCACGATTCGAGGAGAAATCGCCATGCGTGCAAGCACGCTCATGATCGCGGGAGCCATGGCCTCTGCGGTGACACTGCTGGGCTCGGGCACGGCCGCCGCCGCTCCAGCCACCACCATGCCCGGGGACGGCCTCTACCTGGTCGGCGTCGACATTCTTCCCGGCATCTGGGAGGCCCCCGGCACCCCGGACCAGGCCAACGGCTGCGATTGGCGGCGGTTGCGCAAGGTGGAGGGCGACAACACCGACCAGCACTACATCATCAACAACGACTTCACCCGGCTCACGCCGGTGCGCGCCGAGATCAAAGCTACCGACGTCGCCTTCAAGACCGTGAGCTGCGGCCCATGGCGCATGCTGCCCCAGCAGGCACGGACCGGTTCGTTCGGCGGCTGAACCGGCGCGACCGATCGATGGCCTGTCGACTCGCCTGGCTAGGGTCGGCATCCATGACGAGGAGCAAGATTCTGATCACCGGCGCGAGCGCCGGGCTCGGCGCGGCGATGGCGCGGGACTTCGCGGCCAAGGGACGCAACCTGGCACTGTGCGCGCGGCGAGTCGACGCGCTGGAATCGTTGCGCGACGAGCTCGTCGCGGCACATCCAGGGATTACAGTCGCGGTCCGCGCGCTGGATGTCGATGATCATGCCGCAGTGCCGCGGGTGTTCGGCGAGCTGCGCGATGAACTCGGCGGCCTCGACCGGGTGATCGTGAATGCGGGCATAGGCAAGGGCGCGGTGATCGGCAGCGGGCGCGCCGACGCCAATCTCGCCACCGCGACAACGAATTTCGTCAGCGCGCTCGCCCAGACCGAGGCGGCGCTCGAAATCTTCCGCGCGCAGAACACCGGGCACCTTGTGCTGGTGTCTTCGATGAGCGCGGTGCGCGGGCTCCCGGGAAAGAAGGCCGCCTACTCGGCGAGCAAGGCCGGACTGGCGGCGCTCGGCGAGGCGCTCGTGGTGGACCTGGCGAAATCACCGATCGCCGTGACGACCCTGCTGCCCGGTTTCATCGCCACCGACATGGCCGCCAAAGCGGGCGATGCACGGATGGTGGCGCCACTGGACAAGGGCGTTGCGGCGATGGTGAGCGCGATCGAGCGAGAAAGGACCCGGGCCTGCGTGCCGGGATGGCCGTGGCGCCTGATCGATCTGGTGCTGCCACGTCTGCCGAGTTCAGTGGTCGCTCGAATCGGCTGAACTACTCCGATACGCCGATGCCCGGCGGGTGACGCCCACTTCCCCTCACCCGCCGGGCATCGGCGTTGGTGTCACACACGCCTGACCTGCAAGGCACGGTGATGTCGTAATCCCGCCGGAAATCGTCGGCCGCGATCGCTGAACTGGATCGCATGTCCACCGTTCTGGTCTCCCCCGAACCCCGCGCCACGACAATCCGATCGCCGTTGCTGCGTTGGCTCGCGGTCTTCGCTGTCATGCTCGGCATCTTCTCGATCGTCACGACCGAGATCCTGCCGATCGGATTGCTGACCTCGATCGGCACCGACTTCACCATCTCCGACGGCATGGCCGGGCTGATGATGACCATGCCCGGCCTGCTCGCCGCCGTGGCCGCGCCCCTGATCACGGTGGCGGCGGCGCGCATCGACCGCAAGCTGCTGCTGTGCGCCTGCACGCTGCTGCTGGTGCTGTCCAATGCCGTCGCCGCGATCGCGCCCGACTTCTGGCTCGTGCTGGTCTCCCGGGTGCTGATCGGCATCACGATCGGCGGGTACTGGTCGATCGCGGCCGGGCTCGCCGGACGGCTGGTGCCACCGGAGTCGGCTGCCCGCGCAACGGCGGTGATCTTCTCATCGGTTCCGCTGGGTTCAGTGCTCGGCGTGCCCGCGGGCACCCTCGTCGGCAGCCTCGCCGGCTGGCGCGCGGCATTCGTGGTGCTGGCGATCCTGTCGGCCGGAGTGCTGTTGTTGCTGCTGATCGCCTTGCCACCACTGCCTGCCGTCCAGGCCGTTCGCCTGTCGACATTGCGGGCCGGGCTCCGTGGCAGCGGCATTCGATCCACCCTGCTGGCAACATTTTTCGTGGTACTGGCGCAGTTCGGCACCTACACCTACGTGACGCCGTTTCTGGAACAGGTCACCGGTGTCGGTGCGGCCACCATCACGATGCTGCTGCTGATCTACGGCGTCGCGGGTATCCTCGGCAACTTCCTCGGCGGCGCGCTGGTCGCCCGCCGCCCACGCACCACGCTCGGCGGTGCGGCGACGCTGATGGCCTGCGCGACGCTGCCGCTGCCGCTGCTGGGGCGATGGGAAATTGGTGCGGCGCTACTGCTGATCCTCTGGGGTATCGGGTACGGCGCGGTGCCGGTGGCTTTGCAGACGTGGTTCGCCACCGCGGTGCACAGCACAGCGGAAGTGTCCTCGGTGCTGTTCACCGCTTCTTTCCAGGCGACATTCTCCCTCGGCGCGCTGGTCGGCGGTGTGATAGTGGACCGCACCACGCCGTCGACGGTGATGCTGCTCGGCGGTGCGACCGCCCTGCTCGTGCTCGTCATTACCTCAGGGGTAATCGACGCAAGACGGACCCGTCGGGCAAGCTGAGAACCATGATCGATGAGACGGGCACCAAGCTTTTCCATCAGTCCATGCCGTTCACCGAACGGCTGGGGGTCGAAGTGCTCGAGCACGGGCCGGGGCTGGTGCGCAGTCGGATCGCATGGGACGAGTCGCTGTGCACGCTGGGCGGTGTGCTGCACGGCGGTGTGCTGATGTCGCTGGCGGACTCGACCGCCGCGGTGTGCGCATTCCTCAATCTGCCCGAGGGCAAGCAGGGGACGACGACCGTCGAGTCGAAGACGAACTTCCTGCGGGCCGTGCGATCCGGTCATGCGATCGCCTCCGCACGGCCGCTGCACGCGGGGCGTTCGTTCATCGTGGTCGAGACCGAAATCCACGATGCCGCAGACAAACTCGTCGCGAAGGTGACGCAGACCCAAGCGGTTCTGTGATCGGTGCCGCGGGCCGATGCCCGCGGCCTACTTCACCAGCGTGAACTGCATGACGTCGATATTCCCCTTACGGAAGCACACCGCACACCCGGTGAGGTACTTCATATACCGCTCGTAGACCTCCTCCGACGCGATCCGCACCGCATCGTCGTGCCGGTGTCGTAGCGCTTGCGCCCACAGGTCGAGGGTGCGCGCATAGTGCAGCCGTAGCGCATCGATCCGCTCGGTGCCGAGCCCGGCCCGGCCTGCGAACCGGGTCACCTCGGGGGCCTGCGGCAACTGCCCGCCGGGGAAGATGTGTCGCTTGACGAAGATCTGGAACAGCGCATCCTCCCGCGTCACCGGAATCTTCATGCGCCGCAGGTCGGCAAGGGTGTGCCCGATGATGGTGTGCAGCAGCATCCGGCCGTCGGGCGGCAGCATTCGATGGCACACCTCGAAGAACGCCGGATACCGCTCGCGGCGGAAATGTTCGAACGCGCCGATGCTGACGATCCGGTCGGCGTTGCCCTCGAATTCCTCCCAGCCCTGCAGCCGAATCTCCACGTCCGCGAGGCCCCGCCGGTCGATCTCCGATCGGACATGCTCGAACTGGTTGCGGCTCAGCGTGAGCCCGACGACCTTCGCGCCGTACTGCTGTGCCGCACGAAACATCGTTGCGCCCCAGCCACATCCGACGTCGAGCAGCGTCATGCCGGGTTCCAGGCCCAGCTTGCCGAGCGCGAGGTCGATCTTGGCGAGCTGGGCCTGCTCGAGCGTCAGGTCGTCGCGCTCGAAATACGCACAGCTGTAGGTCATCGATGGGTCGAGAAACAGCTGGTAGAACTCGTCGGACACGTCGTAGTGCGCCTGAACTTGCTGGTAGAACGGTTTGAGGTCGGTCATCGCGCATCTCCTTCCAGCTCCGGTCACAGAGTAAAGCGCAACACGCCGTCGAGCCGTTCTCAGCATTCGGCGAAAGTTGTGAATCCGTGCCCGAGCCGACCACCGCGGCCGCCTTCCGTAGCCAGGCTGTGACCTCGATCAATTGCGCACAGACGTTCGAGCGTGTACTATCGCCGGTGTCTCTGCAGTGGATGTAGGAGTACCTCCCACCGAGACATTTTGAGATTCCTTTTCTGTATCGGCCCATTCGGCCGCCTCGAAATCGTTTCCCTCGGAAGCAAGCGATCTTCCTCGCAGCGTGCATTCGACCGCTGCCTGTTACGGCTGTTCGCCGTACCCCCACACACACCATTCAGAAAGAAACACCATGAACAACAACACTTTTACACCCGACGGGATCGCGGTGAGCGAGCCCGGACAGCAGCAACGACGCCCCGTGCGCGGCATCCTCGACATCGTCGAGGACCGCAACGCCGCCCTGCGTGTGGACGGCTACCTGTCCGGACCACGCGATATCCACGTCCCGCCCCGACTGATCCGCGAATACGGTTTGCGCCGTGGCGATTTCATCATCGGCACCGCTCAGCCCGGCACGCGCGGTGACAAACTCGACCCCCTGCACCTGATCGAGACGGTCAACGGGCAGGACCCGCGCCGCGCACAATCTCGGCCGGACTTCGCCGATCTGGTCCCGATCTATCCAAATCAGCGTCTGCGCCTCGAGACCGAACCGCATGCCATGACAACCAGGGTCACCGACCTCGTCATGCCCATCGGCAAGGGTCAACGCGCACTCGTCGTCGCACCGCCGAAGGCGGGCAAAACCTCTGTGCTGCAAGCCATCGCGCACGGCATCGCGAAGAACCATCCGGAGTGCGAACTGATGCTGGTGCTGGTCGGCGAGCGTCCCGAGGAGGTCACCGACCTGACCAGGTCGGTGCCCGCCGAGGTCGCCGCCGCCACCTTCGACCGCGCGCCCCGCGAGCACATCGCGCTCGCCGAACTCGCCATCGAACGAGCCAAACGGCTGGTCGAGATGGGCCGTGACGTGGTCGTCCTGCTCGACTCGCTGACCCGCCTCGCCCGCGCCTACAACAACGCGGCCCCGTCCTCGGGCCGCGTACTCTCCGGCGGCGTCGACGCCGCCGCACTCGCTCCGCCGAAACGATTCCTCGGTGCGGCCCGCAATATCGAGCACGGCGGCTCGCTCACCATCATTGCCACCGCACTGGTGGAAACCGGATCGCTGGCCGACACGGTGATCTTCGAGGAATACAAGGGCACCGGCAACGCCGAACTGAAACTGGACCGCGCCACCGCAGGCCGCAGTGTCTTTCCCGCCATCGATATCGCCCAGTCCAGCACCCGCAAGGACGAATTGCTGCTCACCCCAACGGAATTGACGGCCACCCATCTGCTGCGCAGGACCCTCACCGCGGTAGACGGCCAGCAGGCGATTGATCTGCTGCTGGAAGGCTTACGCAAGGCCCCGACCAACGCCGAGTTCCTCACCCAGCTCAACACTCCCCGCCGCTGACGGCGACCTTTAAGGCTCCTTTAAGCGCATGTCAAGCCCTCCGAGGCATTGTTTATCTCAGCCCGGTCGGGCCTGCATTCGGAGGGGGATGCAGGGACGGCCGGGCATTTACGTTCCGACCCGCGTCTGCACGCCGGTCCGCTCCGCCGCGCGAGCCACGGGCCAGACGCGAGCCAGGTCGAGCAAGTGCCGTAGCTCGGTGTCGAAGTCTTGGGCGGTCAGTAGTGGCCGTCGTGCATTTCGCGAATGCTCCGCCGTGAGCCCACTTCGCCTGGCGTGCACCGCATGTGCAAGACGGTGGGCGTACTGGATCGGCTCCGACTCCGATCCGGACTCGCAGGTGCGCGCGAAGTTCGCGGCGGCGAGATGCGGCCCGAGGTGCATCAGGGCATCGCGTATCTCGACGGTCATGCGGAGCAGGCGAGCATCGGCATTCCTCGACGTATCCATAGCCGAGGACAGCACGATCTCCGGCACGGCCGCGGTGAGATCGCGCCACAATGGTTGCAGCCGACGGCAGGCTCGCGCGGCAGGATCCAGGCCCGACCTCGCGATCAGCAGAATGACCAGCGGGACGGCGGTCAACGTGGCGTAATACGCGACGCACAGGGTGACTGCCGCCTCGATCCGCGGCATTTGCGGACCCAGGGCAGGCCATCCGGTGCTCGCTTGGGCGATCGAGACCGCCTCGGTGAGCCACATGTATATGACTCCGACACCCAAGGCGTAACCGATGACGGTCTCCCGCGCGGACAGATCGCCGCGCCGAAGCTCGCGGATGCCTGCCCGGAAGAACACGAAAGTGTTGATCGTCAGCGGAATCCCGAACGCGTATCCGACGGCAATGCCCTCCCCGTCCATGCGCAGGTCCAGCAATCGGCCGTCATGGCGTGCGGAGGTCCCGGCCAGCAGTATCACGACGGCGGCGGCAACCGCGACGCCACTGTAGAAGCGTTGGCGCCGCCATACGGTGCTCGGATCGCCGCCAGTATCGGCGAACGTGCCGATACCGTGCAGGTTCGTCATCGCGAGGAGAACGCAGCCGAGCGCCAGCTGATTCGCCAGACTGGCGATCTGGGGCGTTATGGTGCAGCGGTACAGCAGCAGCCCAGCGAGGCTCCACAGGAACGTGCGATTCATCAGCCGATCGATGATCGTTTCCCGGACGAACAACAGCCGACCCACCAGAACAGCGGTGACGTAACCGATCACCGGCCAGGCAACGAATCCGGTGACCGGAATCCACATCGTTGTACCTCCCGGTCCAGCGGAACCGATGCTCGTGCAGAATACCGGCCGCACCGCTGTGCGCATTCGGTGGAACTCGGGGCAATCCGGTCCGCGGACGCGAAGATTTTCCGGCGGCGATGACAATACCGCTGGTCCAGTCTCATTGAGCCGCACATTGTTCCGAATCCAGCCGATGCGGGAACCATTGGCCGCCCGGACGCGTCAGACGAACATGGACATCCACGCCTACTCCACCGAGGCCAGCACGCCGGTGGATCCCACCGAGGCCGAGCGCATCGCCGATCACTATCTGTCCGGCGATGACGATGCCGAGCGGGGCATCACGAACCTGCTCACCGAATTCGACTGTTGCTACACCGTTGTCGCGATCTTCCCGCCGCCACCCGGGACCGACCCGCACACGCCCCCGCTGCCACCCGCCATCGGCGGCTCGGTCAGCGTCATCGACAAGTCGACCGGCGCCGTCTCCTACTGGCCGAGCTACCCGGCAGATCTCGTCGCCGAGCAGTACGCCGAGGTGCTGCGCACCGGCCGGCTGATCATCGAGCCGGACTGGCCCGCGGAGGATGACATCGATCGGCCGGAGGACGAGTAGGCGCGTGTACCCCGAACCTGGTCAGGTACTGCACTTCTCCGAGGATCCGACGATCCGACGATTCGTTCCGCGCAGCACGGCGACACCGCAACCCGAGGCGTATGTCTGGGCAGTCGACGCGCCCAACGCGCCGAGCTACTGGTTTCCACGCAACTGTCCGCGGGCCATGGCGTGGACGACGCCGGCAACCACCGACCTCGACCGTGACCGAATCCTCGGTGCCGGCGGCGGCACCCGCGTGCATGCCATCGAATATTCGTGGCTGGATGCACTGCCGAACACGGCGCTATACGCGTATCGCCTACCTGCCGAGTTCTTTCGGCCCATCGGCGGCGCGCAGCCACATGCCTGGGTCGCTACCGTTCCCGTCGATCCGCTCGGACCGCCCGAACCGGTCCACGACCTGATCGCCCTGCACGAAGCGGCAGGCATCCAGCTCCGCGTCCTCACCAACCTATGGCCGTTCTGGGACGCCGTGACTACGAGTTCCGTCGGCTTCAGCGGCATTCGGCTCCGTGGCGCGCGACCACGCCTGTGAGCGGTGTCCGGCGAGCTGGCCCATGATGCGGCGGTGATCTTGCTCGGTGGCCGGAAGTTGCGCCACCAGTAGCAGATCGGGATTCTCGACCAGACGCAGCTGAAACAGCTCGAGGCGCTGATCGTCGGGACGGCTGCCGACGATGGCGCGGAATTGGCTGAGGACGGCGCGAGCGGCGGGCTCCCAGCGGCGCATCATGGCACGATTGCGCTCGACGGTGAACATCCACCACAGCAGGTTGCGGCGCTCGGGCCGCAGCACTCCCGGATCGGTGCGCACCCGTGCGAAAGCTTCGTTCCAGACGACGAAATCGAAGCAGCCGTCGTGGATCACCGAGACATTCGGCATCATTGCATCCACCAACCGCTGTAGCCGCGAAAGCTCTTCTGCGGGTGGATATTCCCGCACCGGGTCGGCCAGTCCGGCGCTTTCGATCGGCCGATCGTCGACGGGAACGGGGAGCTGCTGTTGAATCTCGCTGTTCGAGAAGATATTCCGGTGTCGCTGATCTCGGTGCAGGATATCGGCGCCTTCGCCGCCATCGCCTTCGACCGGCCTGCGGACTACCGCGGTCGCACCGTGCCACTGGCGGGCGACCGGCTCACGCCGCCGCAGATCGCCGAAACCTTCGGCCGCGCAGCCGGACTCCCCGCCCGCAGTCACCAGGTGCCGATCGAACAGGTCCGTGCCTTAGACGAGCAGGTGGCGAAGATGTTCACCTACTTCAACGAGCGGCCCGATGCGCCGATCGATGTGGCGGCGCTGCGTAAGGACCACCCCGGCCTGATGGATCTCCCCAGCTGGCTGCGCAGCACAGACTGGAAGCCATGAGCGGCGCCACCGAGGCCCCGGCCGCGCACCGGCCGGGGCCTCGCTGGTGCCAGTGCAAACAGATCGACTCAGCGCAACAGGTCGAACAGGCGGATCGCCGTTTCCATGGTGCTGTCGAAGGAATCGGTGACATACATCAGATCGACGAAGAAATCATCGAACGCAGTGTCATCGGCGACGCGGCGGATCGTCTCGGCGATCTGCTCGGTCGACGTACCCGCTCGAACATTGACCCGGAGGATCGTCTCGATGGTGGCCGGATCACGATCGGCCTGCTCCGCAGCCGTGTCGACGACGGTGCGCAGCTCACGCAGTCGAGACCCCCACTCCGGTGGGCCCGGTACCGGCACGACCGGCAACCAGCCGTCGGCGCGGCGACCGACACGCTCCAGACTGGCCGGAGTGAAGCCTGCGAGATGAATCGGCGGCCGTGGACGCTGCACCGGCTTCAGTTCGGCGCGATGTTCCGGCACCGAGACCAGGCTGCCGGTGTAGCTCGCGGGATCGGTGGTCCAGATCGCCTCGAGCGCGTCGAGGGTCTCCTCGAGCCGAATTCCACGCTTGGTGAACGGCACACCGGCGGCGTCGTACTCCTCCGGTGACCACCCGATTCCGAAACCGGCCACCAGCCTGCCCCTGCTCGCCACGTCGATCGTGGTCAGCGAACGAGCAAGCAGCGCAGGGCGATGCAGCGGCGCGATCAGCACATTGGTGCCCAACCGCACCCGCTCGGTCGTCGTGGCCGCCATGCCGAGCAGCAGGAACGGATCGAGCACCGAATTGAACTCGCCCGGAACCGTGGGACCTCCGCCATAGCCGACCTTCGGATTCGTCGCCGCGATCAGCCGCTCACCGACCCACAGACTGTCCGCCCCGGCTCTCTCCATCTCCGCCGCGAACTCCGCCACCCGATAGCCCTCATGCGCATGCACGCCATGCTGCGGTATCGAAACACCAACCTTCATCCCCCCGTCCTACCAAACAACCCGCACCACTCGATCACCCCGCCATCAAAACCCGATCATCACCACGAACGGGACATGGCGGAGGCATCGGCCGAGAAGCCACTGCGCCATGTCCCGTTCCTGGTGCCTGCGGATTATTCACCTGAGATTGCCTCGAGTGGTGGTCGAGGCGGGAGGCCGTGTGCTTGTCAGGTTGCGGTCGCGGCTGTAGCGACGATGGGTAGTTCGCCGCTGTCGGCATCGGGGACTTCGGTGCCACGCAACGAGGTTCCTGCGGTTTCGCGCAGGTATGTCCAGGCCAACAGGCCGATCAGCGAGGCGCCGACCATGTATGCCGCGGGGAACAGCGACCAGCCGGTGGCCTCTATGGCAGCTTCATTGACCAGCGGGGCAGTGCCGCCGAATACCGCGGTGGAGACGTTGTAGCCCAAGGCGAATCCCGCGTAGCGGACGTGGGTGGGGAAGATCGCGGGGAAGGTCGAGCTGATGGTCGAGAGCTGCGGCACGTACAGCAGGCCGAGAACAATGAATCCCGCGATGGCCCAACCGGTTCCCTGTCCCATGAGCCAGTACATCGGGAGGGCGAACACGGCGAGACCGACCAACGAGAACAGCCACATCGGGCGACGGCCGACGCTGTCGGACAATCGGCCGAAGAACGGCAACACCGCCATCATCACGAGCTGACCGATCAGCATCATCGCCGTAGTGGCCGACTCCCCCATGCCGATGGTGTGCTGCAGATAGGTGGGCTGGTAGGTCAGCAGCGTGTAATTCACCACGTTGAGGGCGACGACGAGTCCCGCCAGGGTGAGCACCTCGCGCCGATAGGTGGTCACCAACTCACGCAGGCCGCCCTTGGGGTGCGACTGCTCGGCGACCTCGGTGAACACCGGGGATTCGTCCAGGTGCGAGCGCAGATACCAGCCGATCAGGCCGAGCGGCACCGCGAGCAGGAACGGCACGCGCCAGCCCCAGTCGTGCATCGCATCCGAGCCGAGGACGAGCTGACAGGCCAGCACCACCGCGGAGCCGCCGACGAACCCGCCGAGGGTGCCGAACTCCAGGAAGCTACCGAAGAAGCCCCGCCTCTTGTCGGTGCACGTTTCGGCCAGATACGTTGCCGCGCCGCCGTATTCGCCGCCGGTGGAGAAGCCCTGCACGACGCGCAGCGCGACGAGCAGGACCGGCGCAAACCAACCGACCTGTGCGTGCGTCGGCAGCAGGCCGATGGCGCCGGTCGCGGCAGCCATCAACAGAATGGTGGTGGCCAGCACCGCTTTTCGGCCGAGCCGGTCACCGAGCGGGCCCCAGACCATGCCGCCCAGCGGACGCAGCACGAACGACACGGCGAATCCGAGCATGGTTCCCAGCGTGCCGAGGTCGCCGGGGAAGAACGCGTCGGTGAGGTAGGTGGCCGTCGCGGCGTACACACCGTAGTCGAACCATTCGGTGGCATTGCCCATGGCAGAGGCGGCGACGGAACGCCGTAACGGTACCGCCTCCGTTGCGCGATCGGTCATGTACGCCTCCTCTCCCGCCATCCCAGCGGACATCATTTCGTGACAGCCCACTCCGAACTTCAGAGTTTCAGCACGAAACCAACCGATACCCGCGTTTCCCGGAGGGCAAACCCGACCCCGCCGTGACCACCCGCCGACATGGCCGTTGCGACCTGCGCAAACAACGTCAATTGTGAGCGTCGTCACTCTGACATGAATCGGCTCTCAGCTGCGCGGACACCTGATGGCAATCGAGCCCGACCACCGGACCGCCCGGGCCGGGGCCACCACGCGCGGGCTACCGCGATCGCGAACGCCAGCACCGACAACCACCCGAACCAGTCGCCGAACCGCACGTAGATCGTGGAGCCGGAGTCCAGTGGAATCGACGCCGCCACCGAGCGCGTGATCGCGACATCCGTTTCCGCTGACGCGAGAACGTGACCGCGCGAATCGCTGGCGACCAATGCACCGAGTTGCGGCGCCCGTGCGATGCCGACGCCAGATTCGATGCCGCGGATCACCGCCATCCGACTGTGCAGCCAGCGGTCGTCGGTGAAGTCGAGCGCAGGCACCAGCAGCAAGGTGGCGCCTCGCCGCCGGTTCTCACGGACAAGGGATGGTCGATCCAGGTCGAAACACACTGCCAGTGCCCAGGGTTCGCCAGGCACGCGCTGCCACTGGGTGCCCGGTCGCAGCTCGTCCTCCAGTCCGCGGATCAGGTAATGCTTGACGTAGACGACACCGGACGGATAGTCGATCGCGGCGTTGACACTGGTGCCATCGGTGGTGAGGATCAATCCCGCGACGACGTGGATATTGCGACGAATGGCGACGTCCGTCAGCGGGCCGGACAGCAGCGGCAGCGTCGATTCATCAGCACACCAAGCCTTTTCGGGGAATACCACCGCTCGCACACCTTGATCGGCGAGCCGTTCGATCTCGATGACCGCGCGCGCCACCATGTCCCGGCCGTCCGGCGAGTCCACCGCGATGTAGTCCGGCGGCTGGGACAGGGCGACAAGGCCGACTCGCACCTGGTCACGCTCCGGTGCAACGGCCAGGTGCCAGCACCCGAATACGGCGACCGCGACGAGCACCACGGCGCTCGCACCGGCAGCGCGGAGTCGCTGCGCGTGCGTCACCGCGGGCGCGACGAGCACCGCGATGGTCGCGGGGACGAGCAGGATCAGGAACGTGATACCCCACGGTCCGGTCAGCGCCGCCGATTGGACCAGCGGCAGCACGTCGGCCTGGGTGTAGGCGATGCTCCACCACGCACCGAACGGCCCGGTGAGCGCGAGCAGGAACTCGAAGCTCACCCAGCCCGCGGGCAGCGCAAGCAGGGCGAGGCCAGGACGGCCGCGTAGCAGCAACGCACGCATGATGACCACCACTGCGCCGGATACACCGGCGGTGGCAACCAGGAGCAGCACCGTGACCGAAACCGGCTGCTCCAAGGTCTCGGTGAAGTAGGGCCACAGCTGCAGTCCGCCACCCAGCCATGACAGGGCACCCGCGAGAAACGCCGCGACGACCGATACTCGCGCAGCGAGCAGCAGCACCGGCAATGGCGCGAGAAATACCAAGCCGGGCAACGGATGTAGGCCGGTGCCGTAGCGCCACAGCACCGCGGACAACAGGACCGCCGCGGCCTGGGTCAGGAAACACTTCATCGAGGAACTCCACGGATCGTTGATCGGTTGCGATCCGATGCTCCTCGCGACGACCGGACCACCGCATCGCCGAGACGAGCGGTTTCCGGCTCACTCGCGGGTGCGACCAGGGATGACCAGGCCCGCCTCATAGGCGAAAACCACGGCCTGCACGCGGTCGCGCAACCGCAACTTCGTCAGCACCGAACTGACATGGGTCTTCACCGTGTGCTCGCTGACCACAAGCGCCGCGGCGAGTTCGGCATTGGACAACCCCGTGGCGAGCCGGCGCAAAATCTCGCGTTCGCGTTCGGTCAGGTCGTCGAGCTGTCTGACCAGCTCGGGGCGGGAATGGCCGCGGTGGACGAGATCGGCGATGAGTCGGCGGGTGACAGTGGGTGCGAGCAACGCCTCTCCCGCGGCGACCACACGAACGGCCTCGACCAACTCCTCGCGGCGCACGTCCTTGAGCAGAAAGCCGCTCGCACCGGCCCGCAGCGCATCGTAGACGTATTCGTCGAGGTCGAACATGGTCAGCACCAGCACTTTCGCGTCGGTCTCCGCGCAGATGCGCCGGGTCGCGCCGACTCCGTCCAGGCGCGGCATCCGCACGTCCATGACCACGACGTCCGGCGCCAAAGCGATGGTCTGCTCGATTGCCTCCAGCCCGTCGGCGGCTTCACCGACCACGGTGATGTCGGGCTGGGCGTCGAGGATCAGTCGGAAGCCGGCACGGAAGAGGTCCTGATCGTCGACAACGAGCACCCGCATGCTCAACTCTCCTGTGCGATGGGTAGTTCGGCGGCCACATCGAAGCCACTGCTCGACGGTCCGTAGTGCAGTCTTCCGCCGGTGCCACCGACGCGTTCGCGCATACCGAGCAGGCCGTGCCCGTTCGTTCCAGGGCCCTTCCCGCTCGGCCCGTCCGTGTCCGCATCGCCCCTGCCGTCATCGGACACCCGGACCGTCAATCGATCCTCCGACCACCGCAGCGACACCCGCACGCAGGTGGCGTGCGCGTGCTTCCTGGTGTTCGTCAACGCCTCCTGAACCACCCGATACGCGGTGACCGCGACCTCGCCGGAAACCGAACGGCGTGGCCCGTATTCCTCGAAAGAGGCGGCGAGCCCACTGCGCCGCGACATCTCGACCAGGTCGGCTATCGCATCGATGCCCGGTTGATGCGGCAGGTCGACCGCCTGGCCGCGCAATGCGCCGAGACTGTGCCGAAGTTGTTGCACCGCTTCGCGGCCCGTATCGGCGATGCCGGCGAAGGTCGCGTCGGCCCGTGCCGGATCGACCCTGGTCAGCAGCGGCCCTGTCTCGGCTTGCACGATCATCAGTCCGACCGAATGCGCGACGATGTCGTGCATATCGCGCGCTATCCGCAACCGTTCCCGGTCCACCGCGGCGACCCGCTCCTCGTCGAGCCGACGCGCGCGCTCCTGCAGCATCTCGATCTGCGCGCGCCTGGCCCGCACTCCGGCGCCCAGCGCCCACGCGGTGGCAAAGGACATGGCGGCGTAGCCATAGGAGTCAGGGCTCTCGTTGGGGACGACCAGCGAGAAAAGGACGCCGACGCTCACGCCGACCAGTGCCGCGCGCCGTAGCCCGGTCGGACTGTAGGCGGCAATCGTGTACGCGCAGACGATGGTGCCGTAGGGCAGCGTCGGCATGGCGTGCAGGCACGCGAGCACGGTGATGGCCGGACCGACGACGAGCAGCACCAGAATGGGCGCGCGCCGACGCCACAGGACAGGGGCGGAGGCCAGCACCGAGAGGCCGACGATCCACCATGAGGCACCGTCGACCACGGCAGGCCCCACGGAGGCGATCGTGACCGCGGCGGCGATGACGGCATCGAGCAGCCCCGGCGGGAAAGCCCGGACCCGCTCGGTCACCCGCCGTGCCACCGTGTCGGTGGCACCGACCGCGCTCGAGACCGCACTCCGAATATTCATAGCGATCCAGTGTCTCCCGAGCGCCACCGCGGGCGCCTCACTCGTCCGGGTGATCCGACCCTCACCGGGACGGGCGAGTGCCGAGCTAGTCCAAGTCGTCGCCCGGCTTCGTCCCTCGGCCCTGGCTGGTGAAGCCATAGAAGATGGCGACGACGAGGTAGAGGATCAGGGCGGCCACCGGCTGGATGAGGCCGACGCCGATGCAGACTGCGTAGATCACGATGCCCGGGTAGGCGCGCACGCTCTCACGCCGGGCGAATGCGGAATCGAAGCCGAGTTCGAACAGTTCGGGTCTGCTCATCAACCGCCACCACAGCGGCGCCCACGGCACGGTCATCATCACACCGGCGATGCCGTACAGCGCGGCGGCGGCCTTGGCGTCGTTGCCTGTGCCGTGCACGGCGTGCTCCGCGAGAACCATGGTGGGGAACGGCAACACGGAGACGCCGAGCAACAGCATCAGATTCCACCAGCGCAGCACGTGGTCGACATGGCGCAACCTGCTGAAGAACGCGTGATGGTTCATCCAGATCACGCCGATCGTCAGGAACGACGCCAGATAGGCCACGTACGAAGGCCAGATATGGCCGAGCGCACCGAGCAGATGCCCCGGTTCGTACTCGGGCAATTTGATCTCCAGAATCAGCAGCGTGATGGCGATCGCCATCACGCCGTCGCTGAAGGCTTCTACTCGGGCGGTACCCGACAACTGTCCACTCGGGACCAGCTCCTCATCATCCATTTGCGCAGCGTAACCCCTTGGCAGTCACGAATTTTCAGCGTTGCGCGAACATCGCGGCAAGGCCGGTGGTGACCTCGCGCGCCAAGGCAGCGTCCACCGGCGCATGCCCGCTCAGTAGCCGATACCACATTGCGCCGAAGGCGAAATCGACGACGAGGTCCAGCGGCGCCGTCGCAACGAGTTCGCCGGAATCGACGCCACGCTGCAGTACCGCGCGCAGCGCCGTGCGACGCGGTCCGATCACGGTGTCCTGCAATCGTTTCGACAGCACGGGATCGCGTTGCGCGTCGGCCATCAGTCCGACGAGCGCCTGTCCGGTGGTCTTGCGCGCGAGCTCGTAGGTGGTCGTCAGCAGCCGTTCGATATCACCGAGCACATCGGTGGATTCGACCGGGACCAGCGCCGCCTCGTGCTCACGTGCGAGGTCGACGAGCGCCTCCATGAGGATCGAGGCCTTGTCGGGCCACCAGCGGTACACGGTCTGCCGCCCGGCTCCTGCGGCATCGGCGATCGCTTTGATGGTCAGCTCCTGGTAGCCGTCGCGCTCGCACAGCTCGAGTGCGGCATGCAGGATCGCGCGCCTGACTTCCTCGCTTCGGGGGCGTCCTCGGGTTCCTGTCATGCGGATCACTTTACAAGACACCGTGCCTCGTTTATATTTCGAGACACAGAGGTTCGTAATTCAGGAGGCTGTAATGAGCAAGAAAGTCGTCATCGTCGGCGGAACTTCGGGCATCGGGCTGGCAACCGCACGCCGACTTCTGAAAGACGGCATGGACGTGGTCATCGCAGGACGAAACGAGGAACGACTCGCCGCCGCACTGACCGAACTGGGCGCCGCAGCCACCGGGCAGCGGGTCGACGCCCGCGACGAGGCCGACCTCGCGCGCCTCTTCGCCGAGGTCGGGCCCATCGATCACCTGGTGGTGACGGTGACCGGCCCGTCGGGCACCACCCCGTTCCGCGAGATCGACCGAGAGCAGCTGCAAGCGCACTACACCGGAAAACTGATGGCACACACCGCGACGGTGCAGGCCGCGCTCCCCCACCTGACCACGGGCGGCTCGGTCACCCTGGTGTCCGCGGCATCGGCGGGCGGGGCAATGCCGACCACCGCCGCACTGGCCGCCGTCAACGCGGGCGTCGAAGCCATGGTCCCGGTCCTTGCGGTCGAGCTGGCGCCGCTGCGCGTGAACGCCGTCTCACCGGGCGTCATCGATACCGACTGGTGGAGCTTCCTGCCCGAGGACGCCCGCACCGGGGTCTTCGACTCCATCGCCGCCACCACCCCCGTCGGCCGGGTCGGCAGCGCCGACGACGTCGCCGACGCGATCGAATTCCTGGTCGGCAACACCTTCACCACCGGCATCGTGATTCGCGTCGACGGCGGCGCGCGCCTCGGCACACCGCGCTAGGTCGGCCGGCGGGACATGGCTGCGGCAGATGCCGAATACGGGCCACAACCATGTCCCACTCGCGGGAAGGCTGCTCGTGCGGGTAGGAATGGATGGGTGAGTGGTGACGAGATTGATCCCGAGTTGATCCAGTTGGCGACGAAGGTGTTCGATCTGGCCCGTCAGGGTGTGGTCGAAGCTCTCGGCGGGTATGTGGATGCCGGGGTGCCGGTGAATCTCACCAATGATCGGGGCGACACGCTGCTGATGCTGGCTGCATATCACGGCCATCAGGAGGCTGTTGCGGCGTTGCTTGCGCGAGGAGCCGAGCCGGATCGCGCGAACGATAAGGGGCAGACTCCGTTGGCGGGGGCCGTTTTCAAAGGTGAAACCGAGATCGTGCGGGCCCTGCTCGCGGCGGGCGCGGATCCGGATGCCGGCACGCCGTCGGCGCGGGAGGCGGCCACCATGTTCGGTAACACCGAACTGCTGGAGCTGTTCGGCGCATCCTGAGCGCCGAACAGCACAGCGGGCGTTACTTCAGATCATCCGCGGGCAGATACGCGCCCGGGCCCGAACCATCGGAGCGACTGAAGACCGGGCGGAAATCCGCGCCGTCGGCCTCCGCGACGGGAGATGTCTCCGCCAGGACCGCGTCGTGACTGAACAGTCCGGGTGCTTGCCCGTCTTCCTGACTCATTCCTGGAGCCTCCTCCGATCGGCGGCAAATAGCGAATTATGCCGTCCACGAACAACGGTCGATCCACAACGACGCAGGTAGCTGCGCCGAAGGCGAACAGTACATGGCGCACTCCGCTAGAGCGGAGTCACATAGGCGCCCGAGATGCCGCCGTCCACCAGGAACTGCGACGCGGTGATGAACGAGGCATCGTCGCTGGCCAGAAAGGCCACGGCCGCGGCAATTTCCTCCGGTTCGGCAAATCGCCCCGTCGGGATGTGCACCAGGCGACGCGCGGCGCGCTCGGGATCCTTGGCGAACAGCTCCTGCAGCAGCGGCGTGTTGACCGGGCCGGGACACAGCGCATTGACCCGAATCCCGTTGCGGGCGAACTGGACACCGAGCTCCCTGCTCATCGCGAGAACTCCGCCTTTGGAGGCGGTGTAGGAGATCTGCGAGGTCGCCGCGCCCATCACTGCGACGAACGACGCGGTGTTGATCACCGAACCCTTGCCGCGCTCCAGCATGTGGCCGATGGCGTACTTGCTGCACAGGTACACCGAGGTCAGATTCACCTCCTGCACCCGCCGCCACGCCTCGATGCCGGTGGTGAGGATGGAATCGTCCTCCGGCGGTGAAATTCCCGCATTGTTGAAGGCGATATCGAGGCCGCCGTAGGTGTCGACCGCGGTCTGGAACAACGACTCGACCTGGGCCTCGTCGGTGACGTCGGCCTTCACGTAGAGTCCGTCGACCGCCGCGGCCGCAGCCTCACCCGCGGTGGCGTCGATATCGGCGACGACAACCTTGGCGCCCTCCGCGGCAAAGCGGCGGACCGTGGCGAGGCCGATCCCGCTACCGCCGCCCGTAACGACGGCGACTCGATCTTGTAAGCGCTGCAACGTGGCTCCTCTTCGACGTGTGCTGACTCAGGTGGTTGCGATGAAGACGTTCTTGGTTTCGGTGAAGGCGAGCGCGGCGTCGGGCCCCAGCTCACGACCGAGTCCCGATTGCTTGAAGCCGCCGAACGGGGTCCAGTACCGCACCGAGGAATGCGAGTTCACCGAGAGGTTCCCGGCCTCGACACCACGCGAAACCCGCAGCGCACGGCCGACATCGCTGGTCCAGATGGACCCGGAAAGACCGTATTCGGTGTCGTTTGCGATCCGTAGGGCGTCGGCCTCGTCCTCGAAAGCCACCACCGCGACCACCGGGCCGAACACCTCCTCGGTGAGCACCCGATCGGTCGGCGCGCCGGGCAGCACAACCGTTGGCGGATACCAGAATCCGGGCCCGTCGGGCCGGTCACCGGTGAAGGCGACCTTGGTCGACGGCTCGACGAACGCGGCGACCCGCGCCCGGTGGGCCGCCGAGATCAGCGGCCCCATCTCGGTGGTCTCGTCGGCAGGGTCGCCGACCCGCACGCCGCGCACGGCCGGTTCCAGTAGCTCGAGGAACCGATCGAAGACACTGCGCTGCACCAGGATCCGCGATCGGGCGCAGCAGTCCTGCCCGGCGTTGTCGAAGACACCGTAGGGCGCGGTCGCGGCGGCCCGCTCCAGATCGGCATCGGCGAACACGATATTCGCGCTCTTACCGCCCAACTCCAGAGTCACCCGTTTCACCTGCCGCGCGCAGCCGACCATGATCTGCTTGCCCACCTCGGTGGAACCGGTGAACACGACCTTGCGGACCGCGGGATGCGTGACGAACCGTTGCCCGACGACCGACCCCTTGCCGGGCAGCACCTGGAATACGCCGTCGGGCAAGCCCGCTTCGATCGCGAGTTCGCCGAGACGGATCGCCGTCAGCGGGGTCAGCTCGGCGGGTTTGAGCACCACGGTGTTCCCGGCGGCGAGCGCGGGCCCGAAGCCCCACGCCGCGATCGGCATCGGGAAATTCCACGGCACAATGATCCCGACCACGCCGAGCGGCTCGTGGAAGGTGATGTCCACCCCGCCTGGCACCGGAATCTGGCTGCCGAGCAATCGTTCCGGCACGCCTGCGCAATAGTGCAGCACGTCGCGGACATTGCCCGCCTCCCAGCGGGCATTGCCGATGGTGTGCCCGGCGTTGGCGACCTCGAGTTGTGCCAGCTGCTCCAGATTCGCGTCGACGACGTCGGCGAATCGGCGCAGCAGTCGGGCCCGGTCGCCGGGCGCGACCTCGCGCCATTGCGCCGCGGCCCGGTGCGCGCGCTCGATGGCGGCATCGGTCTGCGCCTCGCTCGTTGCCTCGATCGTTGCCACAACCTGCTCGGTCGCAGGGTTGACCACGGTGGCCGTCGTCATCGAATCAGCTCCCTTCGGTAGGCCGTCATACTCACGATGCCGCCGCAGGCGTGGTTGCGTCGTGCGCTATGGCGTGCGGTGTCCATGATTGTCTCGCTGACGCCCGCTCACGAGGCGCGCTCGCCGCGGAGTGCGGCCGCGGCCTCGACCAGGGCGCGCATCAGCCTGCGGTCGGTAGCGTTGGCCTCCGGATGCCACTGCACGCCGACCAGGAACGAACCGGTCCTCGCCTCGGCCGCTTCTATCGTGCCGTCGGACGCATGCGCGGCCGCGACCAGGTCGGCGGCCAGCACGTCGATGGCCTGGTGGTGATGGCAGTGTGCCTTCAGCTCCGGCCCTGCGATGGCGGCGACCCGGCTGCCCGGCACCGTCGACACCCGCACGATGTTGAACACGCCGGGAGTGCGCGAATGGTCGGTATGCCCGAGCACGTCGGGCAGGTGCTGGATCAGGGTGCCGCCCAGCGCCACATTCACCAGTTGCAGCCCGCGGCAGACCGCGAGTGTCGGTATTCCGGCGGCACGGGCCAGTGCGAACAGTCCGAACTCGAAGTCGTCGCGGTCCGGACGGGTGTCGAGGGTCTGCGGATCCGGTGGCGCACCGTAGCGAGCCGGATCGATGTCGGCCCCACCGGTCAATACCAATCCGTCCAGCCCGGCGACGACTTCCTGTCGCGCGACGCCGGCGGGCGGCAGCAGCACCGGCACCCCGCCCGCTCGCTCCACCATATCGATGTAACTGCGTGGCAGAACCGCGCTTTCGACATCCCACGGCCCGTAGCGAGCCGGCTCGCTGTAGGTCGACAGCCCGATTACCGGACGTGGCCCCGGGCCGCCGGCATCCTCATAGTCGTTCGAAACCACGGATTCGCTCCCAATCGGTGACGGCGGCGTCGAAGGCATCCAGCTCGACCTGTGCCGCATTCCGATAATGGTCCACCACGTCGTCACCGAACGCCGAGCGCGCGACCTTGCTGTCACCGAACAGCTGTGCCGCATCGCGCAGCGTGCGCGGCACCCGCGGACGCTGGGACCGATAAGCGTTGCCGTGGAACTCCGGTTCGAGCGGCAGTCGCCGTTCGATACCGTGCAGACCAGCGGCGATCGACGCGGCCACCGCGAGATAGGGATTGACGTCGCCGCCGGGAACGCGATTCTCCATGCGCAGCGACGGTCCTGCGCCCACCACACGCAGCGCACATGTTCGGTTGTCCCGACCCCAGGTCAGCGCGGTCGGCGCGAAGCTGCCCGGTACGAAACGCTTGTAGGAGTTGATGTTCGGCGCGAGGAAGTAGGTGAGCTCGCGCAAGCAGTCCAGCTGTCCCGCGATGAAATGCCGCATCAGGGCCGAGGTGCCGTCCGCGCCGTCACCGGCGAACACCGGCTCGCCCGATTCGCCGCGCAAACTGATGTGGATATGACACGAGTTACCCTCGCGCTCATCGTATTTCGCCATGAAGGAGAGGCTGCGCCCTTCCTGTGCGGCGATCTCCTTGGCGCCGGTCTTGTAGATACTGTGGTTGTCACAGGTCACCAATGCCTCGTCATAGCGGAATGCGATCTCGTGCTGCCCGGGATGGCATTCCCCCTTCGCCGACTCGACATACATGCCCGCGCCGTCCATCTCGTTGCGAAGACGCCGCAGCAGCGGCTCGATCCGTGCGGTGCCGAGCAGCGAATAGTCGACGTTGTACTGATTGGCCGGTGTGAGACCGCGATAGCCCGCGTTCCACGCGGATTCGAAGGTCTCGTCGAAGACCAGGAACTCCAGTTCGGTCCCGACGAACGCCCGCAGCCCATGTTCGGCCAGCCGAGCCAACTGTGTCCGCAGCACCTGCCGCGGCGACGGCGCGATGGGCACACCCTTGGGCTGCACATTCTCCACATCGCACAGCACCAGCGCGGTGCCCGGCAGCCACGGCACGAGCCGCAGTGTGGTCAGGTCGGGCCGCAGCACCAGATCGCCGTATCCGGTGTCCCACGACGACATCGCATACCCGTCGACGGTGTTCATCTCCACATCTGTGGCGAGCAGATAGTCACAGACCTCGGTAGCGTGCCCGATCACCTCGTCCAGGAAATACTGTGCCGCGCACCGCTTTCCCTGCAGCCTGCCCTGCATGTCGGTCATTGCGACGAGCACCGTGTCGAGGGTCCCCTCCTCGACGTGCTCGCGCAGCTCCACCAGCCCCAGCATCCCCTTACGCATCCACGACCCCTCTCGGCCTCAACCGTGCCCACGCTAGAGCAAAAAGAGACCGTGTGTGACGGGACACACAAAACCGGCAGCGGTGTCGCAGACAACTCGAAGAACCACCGGCATCCCGCCGTCACGCACTCGTCGCCAGTGGATCGGCGCACAGTACTCGAGTTGCGGCGTCGCGGGTGAGTGCGGACCCGCGGTTGTATGCCTGCGCAAATTCCTCGGCGTCGAGCAGCTCTCTGGCGCGGTCGGCTGGGCGGAGGGGGTTGTCATAGCCGCGGCGGTCCTCGATACCGATCAGCGCCGCGCCGAGACCGATCAGATATGCCGCCCGGCCGGGCGCACCGTCGTGCACGGCGATCGCGGCGTACATGTGCGTCACGATCGCCAGGTCCTCCGGTTGCGCAGTATCGGCGCAGGCGGCGACCGCTCGATCCAGCGTTCGACGGGCGGTGGCAGTGTCGCCGGCCTGCACCGCGACCAAGGCGCGCAGTCCGGCGCACACCATCCGCGCGCGGGCCCCGAGCGCGGCGCCGGCGAAACCGGCTTCGGCCCGATCGAGTTCACGCAGCGCGACAGCACTGTGCTCTCGATGAATCTCGTACTCCGCCTCCGCCATTCGGACGTAGGCCAAGGTCCGCGGCTCCCCCGCCGCGGCCGCGTGATGACGCGCCTCCTGCAAGGCGACGTGCGCTCGATCGAGTTCACCGGCACGCACGAGTGCCGCGCCCAACTCCGCTCGGATCTCCGCGCAGTCACCGACGATTCCGAGTTCCTCCATCACCTCCGCCGCCTGGGTGAGCTCGGCGACCCCGCGCTCGGAGTCACCACGGCGAAGTCGATGGTCGGCGAGCATGCGCAGTGCGGAGGCCAGCCCGAAGCGCTCGCCGAGCATCTCGAATTCACGCCTGGCTTCGGCCAATTGGTCGAACACCAGGTCTGCGTTCGCGGGCGCCGCCATGGTCGCGAGCAGCAGCGTCATCGCCCGCTCCCACCCCGACAGCTCACTGAGCGAATCCGCCACCGCATGCGCACCTGCGCCGCCCTCGAGGAACGTCGGCGCGACCAACAACACCGTCTGCCCCGGGGCACCGGCCGAACCACCTGCGCGCCTGCCGAGTTCGATCCCCCGCGCCACGGCCCGCGCACCGACCTCGGCCGAGCCGGTCTCGTACTGCATCAGGCCGTCGAGGACGAAGAGCACGGCACGGTGGGTGTCAGGCACCGGTGAATGGGGTTCCGCCGCCGAGGTGAGGATGTCGGTCACGCCGGGGATATCGAGCACTGCCCGCGTCCATTGCAGCCGCTCGGTCTGGATGCCGCGCAGCCCCCAGTACCAGAACATCGACCCCAACAGCCGCACACCGAGGTCGATATCGGCGCTCTCGACGGCGAATCGTAGTGCGGTCATGATGTTTTCGCGTTCAGCGTCCAGCAGCGCCAAGGCCGTCAACTGGTCGGCGCCGCGCAGTTGCAGGTCGGCCGCTTCGACGAGGCGGAGGAAGTAGCGTGCGTGTTCGTCGCGCAGCAGCGGACCGCGACCGTCGTGCGCCAGCTGGTCGAGCGCATAGGAACGGATCGACTCGAGCATGCGGTAGCGGGTGCCCGCGCGTTCAACCAGCGACTTGTCGACGAGGTCGGTCAATACGTCGATGTCGTCGACGGCGTCCAGGCTCGCGCCGGAGGGGAATATCGCAAGCCGCATCGCCAACTCCCGCTCCGCAGGCGAAAGCAGCGCCCAACTCCACTCGATGACCCCGCGCAAAGTCCGATGCCGAGCCGGAGCCGTGCGGCTGCCACTACCGAGCAGCGCGAAACGATCGTCCAGCTTGGCGGCGATCTGCTGGACGCTCAGCGCGCGCATCCGAGCCGCGGCCAGCTCGATCGCCAGCGCAATACCGTCCAGCCTGCGACAGATCTCCACCACCGCACCGGAATTCGCCTCGTCGATGGCGAAGCCGGGGCGGACCGCACGCGCACGGTCGACGAACAATCGCACCGCCGGATACTCGGCTGGATCGTCTATCGAATCCGCGGGCCACGGCAGCGCGGCGAGGGGGTGCAGGTTCTCGCCGCCGATGGCGAGGGGCTCGCGGCTGGTGGCGAGGATGCGCAGTTGCGGACACGCGCCGAGTAGTCGATCGGCGAGCTCGGCGACGGCTTCGATCAGATGCTCGCAGTTGTCGAGTATCAGCAGAGCACGCTGGTGGGTGAAGAACTCGACGAGTCTGGCCGTCGCGTCGCCGGCAGGCTGGTCGAGCAGCCCTACCTCGCGGACACCGATCGCCGTGAGCACCGCGGTGGCCACCTCGACCGGGTCGGTCACCGCCGCCAGCTCGACCAACCAGATGCCGCCCGGTGCGTCGGCCTGCTCGGCTGCCTCGACGGCCAGTCGAGTCTTGCCCGCACCCCCCGGGCCGACCACGGTGACCAGCCGGGCCGTTGTCAGCGTTGCGGTAAGGCCGGCGAGGTCGTCCTCCCGCCCGACAAAGCTCGTCACCTGCGCGCGCAGATTCGTGCGTCGCCTGCGCGTCGGCAGGTCGGCGGCCTGGCGCAGAATCGCCAGGTGGAGGTCGGTCAGCTCAGCCGACGGGTCGATGCCCAGTTCGTCGGCCAGATGATCGCGGGTCCGGTCGTAGGCTTGCAGCGCCTCGGCCTGGCGGCCAGCGGCATACAGTGCGCGAATTCGTAAGCCCTGCAACCGTTCTGCCAGCGGATGCGCATCGGCCAGCGGCCGCAGTTCGTCGAGAATGTCATTGCCGGCAGCGATCTCGATCGCCAGCCGATCTTCGGTGGCCGCAAGCCGCAACTGGTCCAGCCGCGTCGCCGCGTCGGCGGCGAATTGCAATTCGAGCAGGTCACCCAATGCAGGCCCCCGCCACAGCGCCTCGGCCTCGCGCAACATCGTGAGCGCCTGTGCCGGATCGGACCCCGATGCCTGCCGCCCCACCGCAACCAACTGCTCGAACCGCACCGCGTCGACATCGCCGTCGTCGACAACCAGCCGATATCCGGGCGGCCGCCCCTCCAGCCGGGCACTACCGATCACCCTGCGCACCCGGGACGCCAAGGCCTGTAGCGCATTGGCCCCGTTCGCAGGCGGGCGGTCTCCCCAAATCGCCTCGGTCAACGCATCGGCGGACACCACCCGCCCCGGCTCCATCGCCAACCGCGCCACCAACGCCCGCACCTTGACACCGACCACTTCCACCGGCCGATCGTCATCCCCACGCACTTCGAACGACCCGAGCACCAACACACGCACCCACCTAGCTTGCCGCACTGCTCGACCCGAGCGGTAACTATTCGGGAATCGAGCAGCCCATCAGCTAACTACTTGTGATCGAGCCGGCACCGGGCAGTCCTGGCTTCTAGGACGAATCGAACACATCGAACCAACCGGAGGTGTGAAATGAGCAGTATGAGCAAATCGGCAGTCATCCTGGCGGCGCTGACATTCGGCGCTGTGTCGGCGGTTGCGGCACCGACGGCGAGCGCAGCCCCCGTCTGCGCCGGGGCGGGACAACCCACGATCCAGGTCGGGTTCGTATCGGGAGCATTGGAGGGGTTGACCGTCGATACGCACGGCCGGGCCTACACAACCGATCTGCTGAGCGGACGGGTGTATCGAATCGATGCGCCGGGGGCCGAGCCGGTACCCATTGCGACGGTTCCCAGTGGCGGCGCCGGCGCACTCGCCTGGACGGCGGAGGAGAAGTTGCTGGTCGGCTATGGGGCCGACGCGCGGGTCGTGGCCGGCGATTTCCTGCGGCACGCGGGGATAGTGCAACTCGATCCGGACACCGGCGCTATGCGGCCCTTCGCGGCGGGACTCAGCGCGGCCAACGGCATGGACGTCGGCGCGGACGGCATCGTGTACACGACCAATGATTTCGGCAGCCACATCGGCCGGGTCTATCCGAACGGCGTCGTCCAGGCCGACTGGGCGAGCGTCCCCAGCGCCAACGGCGCGGTACTCGGCCGCAACGACGAATACCTCTATGTAGGGCGCACTTTCGTCGACCCCGGGGTGAGCCGGATACCCACCGCCGACCCCGGCGCACCCCAGTCGCTGCTCGACCTCGGCGGCAGCGAGGCGCTCGCCGCGCCGGACGGGCTGACGCTGGACTCCCAGGATCGCCCCGTTGTCCCCCTCAACACCACCGCTCAAATCATCCGCATCGACGCACCCGGTCGATACTGCATCCTCGGCAGCGGCAATCCATTGACCAGCGTCGTCGCCTACGGCCGTAGCACCGAAGGCTTCTCCGCGGGCCGCCTTTTCGCCGCCACCTTCACCGGCGCCATCTACGAAATCCCCGGCGGATTCGACCCCGACGCCACTCCATAACGCCCGTCGGCAACGAGGAGTGGCATCTGACTGCGACAACCATCGAGAAGCGTTCTGCCATGTGCCACTCGTCGGGGCCACGGGTCACGCTTGGACCAGGTCGAATTTGAGGAGGTCGAAGCCGGCCGGGACGGTATCGCTGGTGGAGATGAGGTTTCGGGCCCAGGAGCCGATCAGCGCCGGGTCACCGGTGGTGTGCGCGCCACGCAGGCAGCGGTCGTCGTCGGGAGTTTCGGCGGTGAGGACCGGCAGCGGGTGGATGCGGTAGCGGTCGTCGTTTTCGAGGACTGTTGCTTTGTCCACGTAGGAGTATTGGTCGTGGTTGAGCATGTACCGGCCGATTAAGCCGCGACGGGGGCCGGTCAGTGGCGCGACGGAAACCACCGTTTCGTATAGGGTTTCGCCGATATGGGGGTAGGCGTGACGCCCGGCCCACACCACACGCGTCGGCATAGCCAACAGTCGTTCCACGCCCTGGACGAAGTCGTCGCCGATCCACGCGCGACCCATTGACTGCGCGCCGGGCTCCAGATACCCGATCAGTTTATGGCCGGCATCGAGTAGAACTGCTCTGCAGAATTGGCCCACAGGGGCGATTTCCTTTCTCCGATAAGACCTTTCGCCCATGCTCACATGCCGGATGCGATCTGGCCGCAGCGCGCGGTTACAACGGAGTTACCGTTGATGAAGATCATCTGAAGTGACGCAACGGTCCCCGCGCGAACCGGTATCTGCGCGGGTGACTCGTGGCGAGATTCGCAAAAGAACCCCGTCGAGGACGGTCTACGGGCGAAGATGGGTGGGCCGAGATCCGGCCGGATGGGGACGAATCGGCGCGCAGGTCGACACCCAGCAGAACGCCCAATTCATCGACGAGGCAGACACTCTCGCGCGCAAGCAGTACAACGCCGGCATCGGCGCACTCATCGGCGCCGGGCATCGGCGCGGTGATCGGCTTCTTCCTCGGCCGCGTCGGCGCCCTCGTCACGATTCCGATCGGCGCGGGCATCGGCGCCCTCATCGGCTTCGCCACACCGTGATCGGCTGAACGGGGCGCTGCGCCTGACGGAGGCAGCCGTCCAGGAAATCCGGGCCGTCACCATCGCGATCGTCAGCGCGGCCGCCGCGGCGGCGAGCTGAATCCGGGCGACGGTCCAAATGGAATTCGATTGTCCGCGTTCGGTGGTCAGGGACTCGTCACCGCCGCGCGGGCCGAACTGGTCCACCGGCAGCACAGAGCGTCACTCGCCACGTTCGGAGAAACGACCACCCGCCAACATCTCCCGGCAAGGCCGGATCTGCCAGATAGCCCTGCGATACGATTCGAGGGCCTTCGCACAGCTCCACCGCGCCACAGGTCGTGTTCTCAGCAACGACCAACCGACGCAGCTCTGCTACCGCGTCACCGAGATCACCGAGATCACCGATGAACGGTAGCCGCCGTGCCACATACCGATCGGCCCGTCCACTCGAGGCTGAGCGGAACCGACACGCCGTTCGTACCGCGGGCCCCGTGCGCCCGCGCACGTCTGGCCGTAGCGCTCAGCGCTGCCTGCTGGTACGGGCACGCCGCCGCTCGGCCTGCAGCTCGGCAAGCTCCTGCTCGAGGATCTCGGCGACGCGGAACTGGCCCGTGTCATAGATTTCCTGCGGGCGGGCGATATCGGAGTCGGCATCGGTTGCCGCGCTGTCGGACTTCGAGACGGCCGGGGTCTGGCGAACAATGGCGGTCGACGCGGATTCCGACTTTGTGTCGGCCTTGGCAGCGGTCTTGGCGCTCGCCGGTACGGTCGGCTTGCCGGCCGTTGCAGAGCTTGCCTTTGCCTTCGTGCTGGAGCTGCTCACCGTCGCGACAGGCTTGCTGTCGACTTTGGTGGCCGCGGAGGGCTTTTCGATCGACGGCCGCTTGCCGTTCGACGCGGCGGTGGGCCTGGTCTTCGCGATCGACGAGGTGGCAGATTCTTTGGCGGCCATCGGCGCGGTGAGCCGATCGTTGCTCGACTCATCGTTGTCGGAGCTTCCGGACACCGTGCGACTGGAAGTGCTCGGTGCGCGCCGGGCCGCGGTCTTGACCGTAGCCACCGACGACGCCGGTCGTTCGTCCGGATCGACCGTGGTGTCGATATCCATGACGAATGCCGAGGGCGCGACCTCGTCGTCCTCGGGCATGATCACTTCGAAGCTCTGATCCACGAACGCTTCGGTGGCACGCGGACGTGGTTCGGGCTCATCGTGCTGTTCAGCAGCAGCCAATGCCGCCACCGACGTCGGCGTATCCGCTCGGGCACTGGCGCGGTAGCTGGCAACTGTCGGCAGCCGGTGCCGAATCAGATCCGCTGGGTCGGGCAATTCCCGAACCTGCTCGGTGGCCTGTGCGATGGCGTGCCCGTAGCGGGTGCTCGCCGCGTCGTGGATGAGCAACGCGACACCGATCATGACCGGCGCGACCGCGTGCACGGCGGCGTCATACCACTTGCCGTCGCGCACGTACGGGTAGGTGTTGAGGGTGATCGTGAGTGCGAGCAGAGCGATTTCGGCGGCGGCGACTTGCCTGCGGTTGTCGAGGATGCCCCACTCGGCCACCTTGTTCGTACCGATCATGATGATGATCAGACACACGCTGATCATCGATTCGATCAGGTAGCTGAACCAGTACAGCGGGTCGCTCGGCCCGCTCGGCGCGATGTTCTGCTGGACATTGACAGCCGACCAGAGCATGCCCGCCGCAACGACACCGGCCAGCGCACGCAGCGACCACGACCGGTGCCGGTACAGCGACGCCAGCTTGGCATGCGGGCTGGACTCGCGCCGCTGCGCGGCAATTGCCTTGCGAGCTACCAATAGATCTCTGATGTCGGCCTTCTCGATCGCCTCGGTGGTATGCCTAGCGCGGTCGGCCGCGGCGGCGGCCGCCTGGACGTGCTTCCAACGCTGACCACGGTCCTGATCGCGAATCTTTTCGGCTAGCTGACGTTCGGCGAGCAGCTCGTCCTCGGACAGCGCCTCGGTCAGCGCAGGGTCGAATTGGTACGCAAGCCGACCACGGGCCTTCTCGACCCGCCTCGCGAGCTGCGTGACCTCGTCCTCAATGGGGTGCTCGATGGTCAATTCGACTCCCGAGGGGGGAGATTCGATGGCAGACAGGTGATCACGCATGGGAACGGCACATGCCATTCATAGTCGATGCACCGTCGCGAGCGAAACTGCAAAATTGCCGTGTTGCAAAAAACTCGGCGTGCCGCGCGCGACACACGCGGGTTCGGCGGGTTCCGCCGACGACGAGGACTTCTTATAGACGACCGACCAGTCGCCTACGATCAGCGCATCGTGACCGTGGTCGGCAGGCTGGCGAAGCCTCGATTGTTGGAAGAGTGGATGCGCCGCAGGCGCTCGGTGTCGACCTCGTAGTCGGCCACGGCCGCAACAATTTCCTGCAAAGCGACACGCAGTTCCAGCAGCGCCAGATTCGAACCGAGGCAGTGATGGCGGCCGCTGCCGAAGGCCAGCGACCTACTGGTGTCACGGTCCAGATCGAAGGTGTCGGGGTTGTCGAAGACCTCGGGGTCCCGGTTGGCCGAACCCGCGATCAGCAGCATGCGCGCATCGGCCGGAATCCGCACCCCGTGCAACTCGATCTGCTCGGTGGTCGTGCGCAACTGCGTCTGCGATGACGGGTCGTAGCGCATCGACTCGGCGATCCAGTCATCGATCCGACCATCGAAGGCCTTCCGGCGCTGTTGCGGATGCAGTGCCGCGGCATGCCAGGTGTTGCCGAGCGTCAGCATGGTGGTCTCGATACCCGCTCCGACCAACAGGATCAGAACGCCGACGATTTCCTCCGGGCTGAGCCGGTCTTCGCCGTCGGCGGCATCGAGTAGTCCAGAGAGCAGATCGTCGCTGCGCGTCTTGCTGCGCTCGATGGTCAACTCGGTGTAGTAGCCGACCAAGGCGCCGATCGCCTGCATCGCCTCGGGCCGCAGGTCGGTGGACTCCTCATCGGTGTACATGATCTCCATGCCGAGTTTGCGAACCATGTCGCGATCGGCTGCGGGCACGCCGACCAGTTCGGAGATCACCTCGGTCGGGAAAGGGCCCGCAAAATCGGCCATCAGATCGAAGCTGCCACGCTCGAGCAGCGGTTGCAGTAGCGTATTCGCGATCGACCGCAGTCGTGGCTCGAGCGACTGCACGCGACGCTGGGTGAACGCCCGCGTCACCAGCCCGCGCAAGCGCGTGTGCTTGGGCGGGTCCATGGCGACAAATGAAAAGAACCGTTCTGCCTGCGGGCCCCAGAAGGCAGGCTCCATCCGCAAACCGTTGGCGCTGGAGAAGCGGTCGGAGTCCCGCAACGCCGCCAGCACGTCCGCGTGCCGGGACAACGCCCAGAAATCGTCGGCGTCGTTACGGAACACGGGAGCCTGCTCACGGAGCCTGGCGTAGTAAGGGTATGGATCGCTGTGGACGTCGAAATCGTATGGGCTGTACTGCAATTGCATGACGAAGCCTTCCGGGGCGGTGCGACATCACCATCGCTACCGGTGCACAACTCGAGCTGACATGATGACCGTAGCCGAGACGAATTGAGGGCGTGGTGGACTCGGAATCGACAGCGGCCAGGATCGACGTGACCAAGCCGCACCCGGCGCGCCGGTACGACTACTGGCTCGGCGGCAATGACAACTACCCGGCCGATCGAGAATCGGCCGACGCGGTGGCCGAAGCCTTCCCGACCGTCCGCCTCGCCGCCCTGGAGAACCGCAATTTCCTGCGGCGCGCGGTCGGATACCTGGCCGAGGCCGGAATCCGGCAGTTCCTCGACATCGGCGCCGGCCTGCCCACCGCGGGCAACGTGCACGAGATCGCCCAGGGCATCGCCCCCGAATCGCGGATCGTCTACGTGGACAACGATCCGATCGTGCTCATGCACGCGAACACCCTGTTGAACAGTTCCCCCGAGGGCGCGACGGCCTACCTCGACGCGGATCTTCGCGACCCCGAGCGCATTCTCACCCACCCCGAGCTCACCAAGGTCCTGGACCTGAACAAACCGGTGGCGCTGATGCTGGTCGCCATCATGCATTTCATCACCGACGACAAAGGCCCCTACGACCTGGTGCGGCAGTTGTGCGACGCACTCCCCTCCGGCAGCTACCTGGTGATGACCCACGCCACCAGCGACCACCTCACCGCCGAGGACCTCGCCGAGACGAAAGCGGCCAATCAGCGCAGCGGCGTGCCCTTCCAACTGCGGTCCACAGCCGAATTCACCCGTTTCTTCACCGGATACGAGCTCGTCTCACCGGGCATCACCTCGGTGATGACGTGGCGCCCGGAAACCTGGCGCGCACACCCGAGAGCTGAGGCCGTCTCCATGCTCTGCGGTGTGGCCCGTATCCCCTGATCGGTGACCCGTATCGGCGGATCGGTGGCGCGCAGCCCGTACTCGCGCAACACTTGAGGCCGTGAATCGCACGCCAAACCGACATTTCGACGGCCGGGGCGGTCGGTCGTGACCGCGCTTGCCCGCGGCGAGAATCGGCCTGCTCCCGCCGACCGGATGACGATCACCGTCACCTGTTCCGCTCCTGTCGACGTCTCGGCCCTACTACTGGACGCGAGCGGCCGGGTCAGGTCCGACGGCGACTTCGTGTTCTTCAACCAGCCGGTCGGGCCCGGTGTCGTCTATCGGCACGGCCGCGGGGCCGGCGACATGGTGGATGTGCAGACCTCCGCGCTGCCCGCCGACGTCGACAAGGTGGTCATCACCGCCAGTCTCGACGGCAGTGGACCTCCCACTTTCGCGGGCGCGAGCTCGCTGCTGGCAACGATCGGATCCGATTCGGGCACTGTCACTTTCCCGATGACCGGGCTCAGCACCGAGACCGCCGTGGTGTGCGTGGAGATCTACCGGCGCGGCGGCGGCTGGAAGGTGCGTGCGGTCGGTCAGGGCTACGACAACGGCCTGGCCGGAATCGCGACGGCGTTCGGCGTGAATATCGACGACGATCCGGCACCGCCGAGCCCGCCCGCTGCTGCGGGATCGGGTTACCAACCGCAGGCCGTGACACCCCCAGCCCCGCCCGGATACCAGACACCAACAGCGCCACCGCAATTCCCGCCCGCGCCCGGATTTCAAACGCCAGCAGCGGCACCGCACTACCCGCCCGCGGCCGCGCCGTCGCCCGAGTACGCGCCACCCGGACACCAGGCGCCCCCCACCTACTCGCCGCCCCCACCGATGTCATCACCTCAGCAAGGAGCGCTGCCGATGCAGAGCGATCTGTTCAACCCGAGCCATGCGGAAGTCGCAGGCGTCGGCATCCAGAAGCAGGGCGGCAAGATGATCAAGGTCGCCGTCAACGGCGAGGTCATGGCGCGGGCCGGATCGATGGTCGCCTATCAAGGCGACCTGCATTTCCAAGCGCTCGGCTCCGGCGGCATCGGCAGGGCCATCCAGCAGCGGCTCACCGGCGAGGGCGTGCCGCTGATGAAGGTCACCGGCCGCGGCGATCTGTTCCTCGCCAATGCCGCCGCCGACGTGCACACCGTCGACCTCGACGGCACCGACGGTCTCACCATCAACGGCGCGAACGTGCTCGCCTTCGATCCGACGTTGTCCTACAACATCGGCAGGGTCCAGGGCGCCGCCGGGTTCGCCAGCAATGCCGGTCTGTTCAACTGCGTCTTCACCGGCCGCGGCCGGATCGCCATCACCACCCACGGCACACCGGTCGTGCTCAATGTCGACCAGCCGACCTACGCCGATCCGCAGGCCGCGGTGGCCTGGTCGTCGAGCCTGCAGAGCGGTATCAAACGCAACGACTCCTTCGGCCTCGGCAGGCTCATGGGCCGCAGCACCGGCGAGGGCCTGACCCTGTCGTTCTCCGGCCGCGGCTTCGTCATCGTGCAACCCTCGGAACTGCCGCCCGGCGGATTCATCGGCGGCACCGGCGGCGGCCAGGAGGCCGGGCAGGGTGGCGGCGTGTTGGGCGGACTGTTCGGGTAGGGTGCGGCCGGCGATCGGATCCTCGCGAGCGGAACGGGATTCTGGCTCAGCGCCTATCGTGCGACAGAAAGGAGTCGGACACCATGGGTACCTTCGATGAAGCGGTTGCGACCGCGGCCATTCACACGCTGGTCGCGGACGCCGTGAAGTATCAGAACGATCCCGATCAGTTCCTGCCGCTGCATACCAGCACGGTGAACATAGTCAATTTCGGTGGACGTCGCGTGAGTGGAATCGGCGCGCTGTCCGCGGCGATGACGGCGGCACTGGCCTCCCCGCTCGCGCATGTGCGCACCGAGATCGAGGTCGACGACGTGCATTTCATTCGCGACGACGTCGCGATCGTGGCCTGCGTCAAAAACGTCTTCGACGAGCGGGCGGACGCCGACGCGCTGCCCGCGTCGGCGGGACGGCTCACCTATGTGGTCGTCGAACAGGACGGCCGCTGGCTCATCGAGTCCGCGCAGACCACGCCGATCTTGTCGAGTTGATCGAGCGAGGGCGTGCACCGCGGGCGGGCGCGGCGCTTGCCCTCGTGCATCGCCTGGATTCTGGCGATCGGGATGGTGTGACCCCCTCGAAAATCATACGAATCCGGCAGATTGCCAGGCCCGAAATGCCCCTGAACAGCGCTGGGGCTCAGCATAATCCGGCCGAGACGTGGTCCCGCCTGGATACACCAACCGCCGCCGAGTGCCGGTGTCATGGATGGTCGGTAAAGTGAGCTCGACCGCTATCCAAGCTGTACCAGGAGGCATTCGGTGAATGCGAAATCTTTCGTGAACGGCTTCAACGCGGTGATGCTGACCTTGACGAATGCACCCGTGGTGGGGTCGCTCATGCGCAAGAGCTTCGTCGAGATCAGTTACGTGGGCCGCCGTTCGGGCAAAACCTTCAGCACGCCCGTGAACTACCGCCGTTCCGGCGATTCGATCGTCATCGGGGTTGCACTCCCGGATCGAAAGAGTTGGTGGCGCAACTTCACCGATGAAGGCGGCCCGATCACGCTGCACCTCGAGGGCGGCGACCGGCATGGTCACGCGCTCGCACATCGCGACGAGCGCGGGCGGGTCACGGTGCGTGTTCGCCTGGACGATTCGACTGCGGCCCCGAGCACCAGCGTGGACGGCGACTGAGCGCCCGCAGCGCCAGGGCCGAGGGTGTGGACGGATTCGGCGGTGTGGCGGTGCCCGCTGGGCGGGCACCGGATCCGTCGTGAGGGTCTATGCGGTTTGTAGCGTCTCAAAATTCGTGAATCGTGGCACTTGCCAGCTTGCTTGACCTTGCCGCCCAGGTGTTGTTCGAGCTCTTTGATCCGATTGGCGAGGGTCTTCGGATGGATGCCGATGTTCTCGGATGCGCAGACGATGGCGGGTTGGTTCGCAGCGGCGGCGTGCTGGGCGGACTGTTCGGGTAGCGACGGGTCGGGCCCGGGTCCGGGCGATCGCATTCTGTCGATCAGAACGGGATTCGGGCTCAGCTCCTGCCGATGCGCCGGCGCGGTGGATCGGGCTCGGCTGCGTCCAAGAGACCCGCCAGCGCGAGGTTCGCCGCCAGTGCAGGGTACTCGGCAGCCAGCACGGCGCACACGGACTGTGTGAATGTCAGCCAGGCTCTCGCGAGCTCGTCCGCGCGGCATACCGCAACATCCGTTGTGTACGTGCAGGACACGCGGATGAACTCGCCCTCGGGGCGGAACTCGATCAGCTCGGCGTTCTCATTGAATCCGATCGTCGACCGCTCACCTCGGTCCAGATACCGGAGCACGCCCTTCATCGACCACAGAAAGTCGAACACCGGAGTCCACGACCATGGCGGAGTCAGATCGACGTCACCGATCGTGAACACGATGTCCGACATGAAGTAGTACCACCGTAGGTCGGCACGGCTGACCGTGGCGAGATCAACGGCATCGTCATGCTCACGACCTTGTTCCACATAACGGCCGGATCGGTTGTACGCCATTGTGATCGTCGAAGCCTTCGGCACTCCACCATCCTGTTCGCCGTTTAGCGGGTGCGGGTCATACATCAGCCAGCACTCCCCAGGCATCATGTTCAGTGCACAAAAAAGCCCGGGAGTCAGACAGGTGACATACCGGGCTTCATCGGATTCACCGACGGTCAAACTCGCCATCGTGCACACAAGCGGTGAAGGCGGACCACTCGTCAGGGGTGAACATTAAAGCGGGGCCAGACTGATTCTTACTGTCCCGCACGCCGACCATGCCTCGGTCCAGGTACGCGACCTCGACACAGTCCTGGTTAGGTCCGCTGCGGCTGCTTTTGAACCAATCCGCCTTGGTTAGGTCGGTGCTCACTCGCCATACTCCTTAGCAATATCCAATACCAGTTCCCTGGTCGCCTGCTCGTCCAACGCTGCGGAGCGAATCGCCTTGCATGTTCAGGGGCGGTCGAACTCACCGTCATGAACGCGTGAGGTGAAGGCATCCCACTCGCTAGAAGTGAAGACGAGCGCCGGGCCGGTTGGGTGCTTGGAGTCCCGCACACCGACCATGCCCCCGTCCAGATGCGCGATCTCTACGCAATCCTTTGATGCGGTGCTCCGGCAGCTTTTGAACCACTTCGCGCCGGACAGGTCTACGTTCACGGGGCATACTCCTTCGCAATGTCGAACCGGACTAATTGCGCCGCGCGCGGGCGCGGCGCTTTCCTTCGTGCATCGCTTGAACTCTGGCGATCGGGATGGTGTGACCCTCCTCGATCAGATCCGTGGGCATCGCTTGCGGCGCAGGCATATTCGCTGCCCACAGGTCGCGGTCGCCGAGCAGCTTCGGTGCGGTGTGGATGGTGAAATCACCCGGCGTGATGTTGCCGAGGTCTGCCCAATCGAGCGGGAACGACACCGTCGTACTGGGTCGTATCCGCGGGCTGTAGGCGGCGACAACGGTCGCGCCACCCGCGCGTGTCGAGTCGAGGAAGACCTTGCCTTCGCGGTCCTCACGGATGAACGCGGTGGTGGCCAGTACCGGATCGATGCGCTCGGCACGCGCGGCGATCGCGCGGGTCGCCGCGGCGACGTCCTCGATGGGTATGCCGGGCGCGAGCGGGACGAACACGTGCAAGCCCTTGGCGCCGCTGGTTTTCACCGCGCCCGCGAGTCCGTCGTTGTCCAGCGCCTGACGGATCAGCTCGGCGGCGAGCACGACCTGCCGGAACGGTTGGCCGGGCGGCGGGTCGAGGTCGAGAACGAGATGCGTCGGACCTTTCTCGTACTCCGCGAGCAGCAGCGTCGTGTGGTACTCGACCGCACGCTGGTTGCCGAACCACAGCAGCGTGCGCACGTCGTCGCACAGCGCATAGGTCACTTCGCGTTTGGAACTGTCGGCCCACATCGTCACGCGGTGCATCCAGTCCGGGGTGTATTTCGGCAGGTTCTTCTGCATGAAGGGCTCCTGCCCCGGCCGGATCCGCAGCACCGAGAGCGGCCGATCGTGCAGCTGTCCCACCAGCCGATCCCCGATTGCTTCCAGATAGTCGATCAGATCCCGCTTGGTCGCCTCCGCGCCGTCGAACAGCGGGGTGTCGAGATTGGTCAGCTTCACGCCTGCACGGACCTCTTCGCCGCTCACTAGGGCACCATCCCCTGCGACAGCGCCATGGTCAATCCTCATGATGCGCTGCCCCTTCCCGCCTTCGTGTCTGCCATGCCGGTACCTGGCAGCCCGGTGTCTCAGTGGGAGTTCCGGTAGTAATCGCCGAAAATCCAACGATGTTCGAGATGCCGCCTAGTCGAGGGTGTTTCGTGGACTCAGCGGCAGAAGAAGGTGTCATGAGCGGCAATCGCGCGAGGACTATGCCCGTGGTGCGGCTCCGCTGATGATGCGGTGGATGGTGGAGCGGCCGCGTGGTCAGCACCACCTGCAGCCCGGTGACGGCGTCCTGCTCCCGAAGCTGTCCAACTCCAAAGAAAGAGTGGCTGTGATCTAGATCATGGTTGAGGTTGACCTTGGGTCAGGGTGGAAGCTCGTCGCAGCGGCACGACGCCGACCGGACATAACAGATTTGAGGAGCAAACCACCATGTCCATCACCCTTTCCGACCAGGACAAGAGCACCCTGCGGACCGCCGCGTACGGCGCCGTGTCGCTGATGGCCGCCGCCACCGGCTCGCCCCACAAGGCCGTCACGAATGCCTCCATCGCCTTGACGTCGGCGACCGGCCTGGTCGGGCACGTACTCGCCGCGAAGACCAAGGACATCGAACTGAAAGGCAAAACCGTCGCCGAACTCGCCGACCGGGTACTGCCGGCCCTGACCGCGGCCATGAACCTGCTCGGCAAGCAAGTTCCGGCAGAAGCCGACAACTTCCGCAGCACCATCCTCCTTGCCCTCGAAGCCGCTCCTGTTCACCCGGACAAGCCCAGCACCACCACGGCCGAGATGGCCCGCAAGATCACCGCAGCCCTCGACGCCGCTTCGGCCTCGGGCAGCGGGGCCGAGCCGATGCCCGCTGTCGGGCAGGCTCACCCGGAACTTCAGAAGGCCATCGAAGACATCGTCGATTCCGGTTTCGTCGGGGTGTCGCTGCGCGTGCACGATGAGCGGGGCGAGTGGGTCGGCAGCGCAGGGGCCGCGGAGCTGGGCGGGACCGCGAAGCCTCCGGTAGACGGGCACATCCGGATCGGCAGCAACACCAAGACCTTCACTGCGACCCTGGTGCTGCAGCTGGTGGCCGAGGGCAAGATCGGGCTGGATTCCCCGGTGACCGAGTACCTGCCCGAGTTCGGGCTGGACGAGCGGATCACGGTGCGAATGCTGTTGCAGCACACCAGCGGATTGTTCAACTTCACCGGCGAGGTTTACGACGACGGGACGATGGTGCTGGGAATCCCCATGCCCTACGGCCCCGCGGGCACGGAGTGGATGGACAACCGGTTGAAGACCTATCGGCCACAGGAGCTGGTGGAGTTGGGGTTGTCCAAGCCGGCGCGGTTCGAGCCGGGGACGGGCTGGAGCTATTCCAACACCAACTACGTGTTGGCCCGGCTGCTGATCGAGAAGGTCACCGGCCGCTCGCTCGCCGAGGAGATGCAACGGCTGATCCTGGGCCCGCTCGGGTTGTCGGGCACCGTGGTGCCGGACGCCTCGCCGCAGCTCCCCGAGCCGCACGCCCACGCCTACTTCCGCTACGACGACGCCGGCGAGCAGAAGACGGTCGACATCACCCGCCAGAACCCGTCCTGGATCTCCACCGGTGGTGACATGATCTCAACCACCCAGGACCTGCACACGTTCATCTCCACGCTGATGAGCGGCGAGCTCCTGCCGGCCCCGCTGCTGGCCGAGATGTGCCGCCCGCACCCGACGGGCATCCCGAACATGGACTACGGCCTGGGAGTGTTCGTGGTGACCACGGACGGCGGCGGCACGGTCATCTCCCACAACGGCGCCGCCGTGGGCCACGCAGCGCTGATGTACAGCACACCTGACGGCAGCAAGACCCTGACCGCCGCGCTGAACTGCGTGGACGACGCCGACCTGTCCATCGCAACCGCATTCCAGAACGCCCAGCAGAGGCTCGTCAACGAGGTGTTCTGCGGTGAGCAGGCCGCGACGGACTGAACACCGGCGGAATCTCATCAGGCCCGTCCCTCGAGTTCTGCCCGGCTGGGTGGGCACTTTCCGATTCATTTCACGAACTGTTCGGCACCATCGCCGTTGCGCTGAACATCATCTAGTAGAGCGGCGGCTCGAACACAAGGAAGGCTGAGCAGATGAGGAACGGAGTCACGATCGGGCAGGCGGCGGCATTCGTCGGCGTCACGGTCAAGACGGTGCGGCACTACCACAAGCTCGGCCTGGTCGAGGAGCCCGAACGCGACAGCTCCGGTTACCGGCGTTACGGATCGGCCGAGTTGTTGCGGTTGGTGCGGGTCCGGACGCTGGCCGCTGCCGGGGTGCCGCTGGCCGAGATCGGGTCCCTGGTCGACGCCGACGCCACACTGTTCGCCGCCGCGCTCGCCGACGTCGAGCGGCAGCTCACCGAACGGATCGAGGAGTTGATCGCGCGACGTCACACGCTGCACCGGCTCGGCGACGGCGACCGGGCGCTACTGGGCGACCGCGCCGTGGCGCTGCTGGAGCGGATGGCCGACCTCGGCTTTCCTGCGGACGAGGTCGCGAACGCCCGGGAGGGCTGGGTGCTGGCCAAGGCCCTGGTCCCAGAAGGCTTCGACGACTACCTCACCCATCTCGAACACGCCCTCGACGACCCCCGGTACGTCGCCTTGATCAAGCGCGCCGCCGAGGCCGCGGCCTGGGAACCCGACGACCCCCGCATCGCCGAGCTCGCCACCGCCATGGCCGACCACTACCTCGCCAACCCCACACACCTGAAAATCGTGACCGCCCTGCAAGCCCGCACCGACACCGCGACCCGGTACACGCTGATTGCCCGCCACGGCGAAGAGCAGACACCGGCCACGACGCGGGCGGCTGTGCTGTTCGAGACCAGGCTCCGCGCCGCCGGCATCCATATCCCCAGACCGGACTCCTACTGACCTCGCTGTGCTCCGGTCTTTTCGGCTCGGCGACCGGCCGGGGTCTGCCCAGAGACACCGCTGCAGCGGCTGCACGGCGTCACGCAGGGTGGTGCACCGGGTGCCCGCCCACGATCAGCACCGCGTCCGCGCCGCCTCGTGCATCGACCATGTTGCGCGCCAAGGCTTTCCGGCGGGCGCGCCGTCGCGCCGGTCGACCTCGGTTCAAGCGGCGTTGATGGCGGTGATCAAGGTCCGGTTGGCGGCGGTGCGGGTGGTGATGATCTGGGTAAAGGTCTGCGGTTGCTGCCCGGGATTCTGCTGGGTCAGCTGGACCTCCCAGTGCGATTGGCCGTCGCCGACGCCGGTGGCCGTTCGAGTGATCAGCACGCAGTAGAGGGTGCCGACGGGTATCTGGTTGATACCACGCTGGATTTGCTCGGCGGGCGGAACGGCGGCGTCATCGGCGACAACGGCGCGGGCCGCGGAGCCGGAGCGTTGCACATAGTAGGCGCGTTCGAAGGCGAGGATCGCGGAGGGGCCGTCGCTGGTGCCGCCGGGGTCGGTGCCGGACACCACATCCGGCGTACGGCGCTGCTCGCAACCGGGGGTCGCGAACGCGGGCGACCGGTCCCCGGGCACCGCGGTTGCCGAGGTACGCGTAACAGCACTCGACGCCGAAGTTGCCTTCGACACCGGACTTGTCGCCGCGACCGATGGCTGGTGCTTGCCGGAACTCTTGACCGCGATCAGCACGACCGCGGAGATCGCGACCACGATGCCGAACACGATCAATACCGCGAGCAGTCTGCTGCCGCCCGTTTGCTCCTGGCGCCGCGGCGGGTGGCGCAGTCGCGGGCCGGGACTTCCGCCGGATCGGTCGACCAGCGTCGGCAACAGCTCACCGGGCTCTTCGTAGCGGTCGGATTCGGTGTCCGCGTCGTGGATCGGATATCCACCATGCTCGACCGCCGAATCCGAGAATTCCTCGGCAGGGCTCGGCGCGTCCAGCCAATGTTTCCAGTCGCCGGATAGCTCCGACGGACTCGGTGTCGGGCCGGGGTTCGGGTCCGGTCGCTGCTCGGGCACGTCCACCTCCGGGGTCAGCTCAGCGCCCGAAGAGCGACGAGCCGAGGGCCGACGCCGCTTCGGCGGTGGCTTGGCAGGCAGGCGCAACATGGGCAGGCCGGTATCGAATGGGTTGGCCTGTCCTTGATCCTTGCTCGAGTCGCCGGGATCAGAGCGTGTCATCGCCGAAATCGTCGAAGTCGCCGATAACGGCGGCCGGGACTGCTTCCGCGCCGGTCGGAACCGTCACGCCGAGCTGACCGTCACGAGGCTTGTGCTCCTGGTCGCCCGATCCGGGCGGCGGCGGCAACGCCAACCCACCGGTGACACCCGGCTGGCCCGCGGGCGCAGGGGGTTTCGGCAACGGCGCGTCCGCCGAGGGAGTCGGCCCCTCCGCCGGCGCGGGAGCCGGTTTGGTGTCGGGTTTCCCGCTCGCGGCGGAACCGTTCTGCGCAGGCGGAATCACCGCGCTTGTCCCCGGCGCCGGAGTCGGCTTCGGCGCTCCACCACCGAAATCGAACAGCGGTGTGCCGCTGGGAGTGGTCGAGGTGCCGCTGCCCGCAGTGCCGCCGCCGGTGGTGCTGCCGGGGTGGATGAGTTCGGGAATCGCCTTGTCGACCGATGTGGCCACGGTGTCCATGGCGTGGGTGCCGACCTCGACGATCTTGTCGATCAGGTGGGTGCCGATGTCGACTCCCGCGCTGATAGCCGCGGTGCCGAGTTGCACGCCCGCGGAGACCAACTGCTGTTGTAATTGCAGCTGCGCCGCTGCGGCCGGATCCAAGGGCTGCCCGGTCGCAGCCGGGGTGGTGGCGCCGGGCACCAGCTGTCCGGGGGTGGTGCTCTGGTTGGCCGCGACGCCCGCCGGTGTGGTGACCGTGAGCGGTCCCATTTCGTCCAGACGCCGGGTGTGGCCGTCCATTTCCGTCTGCGCGGCCGTGACCGTGGTGACGGCATCCCGCAGCGCCTGGGTCGCCCGCGCGATCACCGCATCGGTGTCCGGGGCCGAGGCCGCATTGCCCATGATCACCCGGGCGTCCTTGCGGAAGTCCTCGATGATCTGGTCCACTCGCCGCGCGGCGCGGGAGCTGGTGACGTGCGCGTCACCGAGCACCGACAGGTATGCCGGTCCCCGGTCGGAGATTTCGCCGATCTCGGTTCTGGTGGTGCGCAGCGCGGGCACCGCGGCGTCGGCGCCGGTGGATTCCCACGACGATTCCAGCGCGTGCAGGCCTTCGCGTTGCGGGGCCTCGGTGTCGGCCACCTGGGTGGAGGCGGCGGCCAACGCACTGGTGATGGCCTTGTCGGGGATGGCGACACCGGTGCCGAGCGAGGCTCGCAGCGACAGCAACGGCTGCACGAGCGCGGCCACGATCGGCGGATCGACATCCGGGTCCATGACCGGCGTCGGAGTGACTGCGGGCGTGCTGACCGGAGTCGTCGCCGCTCGCCTGCGCAAACCCATCAGGCTGCTCATGGTTCTCATGTCAGCGCCTCCCCTGCCTGGGAAATGGCACCCGCGGTGTCGGTATCGACGGTGTGCGTGTCCTCGTTGTAGTCACGCAGCACCTTCCCGTAGGCGGCAACCAGCTGGCCCGCGGTCGAGAGCGCCTGCGTGTGCTCGGCTACCGCTTCGTTGAATCGCGCTGCGAATCCGGCGCCGACCAGCCCGAGATCGGTGGCCAACTGCTCCGGATTCATCGCACCGGCCGCGGACGCCGACGCGGACGCCAGCTGTTGCGAGACCGTATTCGCGATCGTGGTGTAGGCGGCAAGCACCGCCGGGTCGAGCTTCAGCGCGTCCACTGTTCCCCCTTACGGAAAACCAATCTTTCGCTGTCGCGACACAATTCGACACAGTGAGCCTACTTGGCTCGTGGGCAGCGCGCGCCCAATCTCGGCAGGCGGACTGTTCCGATCGAATCTTAGCCGGAGCGCGCCGCTCGGTCCGACGCTGGTTGCCGGACCGACTGCCGTTGCGCAGTCCGGCAATTCGATGGCGCAGCGCGCAGGGATAGTCACACCGACGGTTCGGATCAAAAAGTCCCCTTACGCTTCTGCGACAGAGTCGGGGTCGCAGGCATTCGGTACGCACACCTCGGCCCTCGCGCCCGGAACCCCACGCGACGCACATCTCCGACACCACGCGAAGCCGGCGCGGACCCACTAGCGTCCAATCGCATTCGGGCACATGCCCGACAGTCGCTGCAGACAAAGGACCTGACCAGGAATGACCGCTGACGACATCACGCTCACGGCAGGCGATGTTCGGCTGACAGTGTCCGCAGGCACTGGCGGACGGATCAGCAGCTTCACCGTCGACGACGTCGAGCTGCTGCGGCAGGGCGCGACGTTCGGTTGCTTTCCCATGGCCCCGTGGTGTGGCCGAATCCGCGACGGGCGCTTCACCAACGGGTCGGTGGTCCACCAACTCCCGCTGAACGACGCGCCGCACGCCATCCACGGCACCGTCCGCGATCGCCCCTGGAAGGTGACTCGAACCTCCGGCACCGAGGCCGTCCTGACCCAGGAGCTCGCGGCGCCATGGCCGTTCGCGGGCCGAGTGACGCAATCCTTCGCGCTCACACCGGACTCGGTTGCCTTGACTATGGGCATCACCGCAGATGCCGACGCCTTTCCGGCACAGGCCGGGTGGCATCCGTGGTTCAACCGCAACCCGGTGCCCGGCAGGACGGGCGTCGCCATCGAGTTTTCGCCGGACTGGCAGGAAGAGCAGGGATCGGACTATCTGCCGACGGGTCGGCGCATCGAACCGCGCCCCGGCCCTTGGGACGATTGCTTCGGCATGCCGAGCGGCGTCGACGTCACCCTGGTCTGGCCGGAGTTCCTGGAGCTGAACATCGCAAGCCCCGAGCAGTGGGTCGTCGTCTTCGACATGACGGATCAGGCCGTGTGCGTCGAACCGCAGTCGGGTCCGCCGAACGGCCTCGACACACTGCCGCGCCTTGTCACCCCCGACGCACCACTCGCGATCGAATCCAGCTGGCGCTTGCGGCGTTTGTAATCGCTGTCACCCCACACCTCGCTGACCGCCGCGATCGAATGGAGTGTCGCGCAACTCGGCGATGTGGACAAGGCACTGCTGTCGCGGCTGCGCCCTTTCGAGGGCGGTTTCACCTGGCAGGCCGCCGAGGCGGTGGCCGAATCCGATGCCGCAGCGCTCGCGAACCTGGCCGCGCTCGTCGAGCGTTCGGTGGTGACCGTCGGATCATCTTCCGGGACAGCGCGATATCGTATATCGGAAACGGTGCGCCACTACTGGCGGCGCATGAAACAGCCACCGCCGCAGCATATTTCCGCCACGACCCGCTTGCCGGTGCGAACTGGCAGGCCCGGGCCGAGCTGCTCGCCGACATAGTGGCGCAGCTGCCGATCATTCTGTCACGATGACCGTCAGCGGCAGTCCGCAGTGCAATGGTCCTTCAATGCGCAACCGGCGCGTCGATCGCGGATTCGAGCCGAGCCGATTCCTCGGAATCAATCGGTCGCCCTTCGGCATTACCGGCCGATCAGACGGCCCCGGTACCCCGTGATGCAATGATCTACCCGTGACTCCGTGGCTTCCGCTCCTCAGTTCGTTGGTCGTCGCCGGTGTGGCGCTTATCGGTGTGGTGATCAACAATCGCACCAATCGCGGCGCGATCGCCGCCGCAGACGAGCGGAACCAGGTGATACTCGCGGCCGCGCAACGCACCGTCGAGCTGACCAATACCGCCGCCGAACAGCGTGGACACGAAATGTGGCGGCGCGAAACGATTCTGACGACCGTCAGCTCCGTGCTGGCCGTCGCCACCGAAGTTCGGCAGCAGCTGTCGGCCTGCCACCGCTGGAATGTCGGAGGAAGCGACGACATCGACAGAATCGGCGAGGACATCGAGCAGACGATCTGGGGACGCGGCGGGCTCATCAACAAACTTCGCGTGCTGTCGGATGGCGAGATCCCCAGTCGTTGCGAAGATCTGCTGCGCACCCTGACCGCCGCCCGGAATATCACGTTGCAGCGATTGAAGATCGAGATGGACGACGAGGCGACCGGCGAGGAAATGCAGGCCGTTCTGACCCTGTGGACGAAGGCGATCGCGCGGACCGTCGAGGAGGAACGCTCGGTCATCAACGCGACGCGCACCGAACTCGGTATCGATGGCCTGAGCGACATTCCGGAGTTCGCGCCCGAGCCGTTGCCGGACCTGGCGCAGACCCCGGCTTAACCGGTCACCATTCGGCGAAGGAACCGTCCTTGCGGTGCCACACCGGATTTCGCCAGCGGTGGCCGTGCTCGGCGGCGCGGGCGACCGCCTGTTCGTCGATCTGGATACCGAGGCCGGGTGCCTCGAGCAGGTCGACGTAACCGTCCCGGTAGGCGAAAACGGCCGGGTCGAGGAGATAGTCGAGCAGGTCGGATCCGGTGTTGTAGTGAATGCCGAGGCTTTGTTCCTGGATGAGCAGGTTCGGGGTGGCGAAGCCGACCTGCAGGCAGGCCGCGAGCGCGATGGGGCCGAGCGGGCAGTGCGGGGCGAGGGCGATATCGCGGGTCTCGGCGCAGGCGGCGATTCGGCGGACTTCGGAGATGCCGCCCGCGTGCGAGAGGTCGGGTTGGATCACGGCGATGCCTTGGTCGAGCACGGTGTCGAAGTCCCACCGTGAATACAGTCGCTCGCCGGTGGCGATGGGAATGCTGGTGGCGCGGGTGATTTCGCCGATCTGGCTGCTCGCCTCCGGTACCAGCGGCTCTTCGACGAAGAAGGGCAGGTAGGGCTCGAGCAGCGGCAGCACGCGCCGTGCCATGGGGATGGAAACCCGGCCGTGGAAGTCGACGGCGATATCGAAGTCGTCGCCGGTCGCCTCCCGCACGGCGGCTACCCGCTCCACGATGGCCATGGTGGCCCGTGGCGTGTCGATCAACTCCAGTTCGGCCGATCCGTTCATCTTGATGGCGGTGAAGCCCTGTCGCTTTCGTTCCAGCGCGGCCTGTGCGACATCGTCGGGCCGGTCACCGCCGATCCAGCTGTACACCCGGATCCGGTCGCGGACCGCGCCGCCCAGCAGCTGCCACACCGGTACCCCGAGCGCCTTTCCCGTGATGTCCCACAGCGCTTGGTCGATCCCGGCAACCGCACTGGACAGGATCGGTCCACCGCGATAGAAGCCGCCCTTGGTGAGCACCTGCCAGTGCGCTTCGATGCGCATCGGGTTCTGGCCGATGAGGTAGTCGGCCAGTTCATCGACCGCGGCGGCGACCGTGTGCGCGCGGCCCTCGATCACCGGCTCACCCCAACCGGTGATGCCCTCGTCGGTGTCGATGCGCAGGAAGCACCAGCGCGGCGCAACCAGGTAGGTGGTGAGTGCGGTGATTTTCACCGGGACTCCTTTCGCACGCTCCAGCCGCCGTCGACGACCAGGTTGGTTCCGGTGATGAAGGACGCGTCGTCCGAGGCGAGAAAGGCGACCGCGGCCGCGACCTCCTCCGGGGCGCCGAGCCGGTCCAGGACGGTGGCCTGTGCCGAGAGCCTGCGGCCCTCGGCGTCCACGTCATCCCACACGGGGGTGAGGACGGGTCCGGGGAGGATGGCGTTGACCCGCACTCGGGACGGTCCGTACTCGACAGCAAGTTGCCGGACCAGGGCGGTCAGCCCACCCTTGGCCGCGGCGTAGACCGGGTAGCCGGGAAGCCCGAAGTGGGCATGCACGCTGGAGACGGCGACCACGTTGCCGCGCCGAGCGCGCAGATCGTCGATGAAGGTGCGCACACCGAGGAACAGCGGCGTCAGGTTGATCGCGAGACCCTCGTCCCACTGCTGCCGGGTCAGCTCGTGTGCGGGGACGGTGGCCTGCATGGATGCGTTGCTGCACAAGAAGTCCAGCGGCCCGAAGCGCTCGGTGACCCGTTCCCGGAGCTCGATCCACGACCTTTCGTCCGAGACGTCGCACCCGACGAATTCGGCGCGTTGGCCTGCGGCGCGGATCTTCGCTGCGACTTCCTGTCCCGCGGGTTCGGCGATATCGGCGATGACGACAGCGGCGCCCTCGGCGGCGAGGCGCTGCGCGGTGGCCGCACCGATCCCCGACGCGGCCCCGGTGACGACCGCGACCCGGTCTGCCAGACGACTCAATGGTCTTCCTTTCGTGGTCATCGGTTGATATCGGCCCCGGTGAGCAGACCGAGTTCGCGCCGCAGTGGCAGGCCTTGCCAGTCGCCCGGCACCGATACGGCGAAGGCGCCGCAGGTCGCGGCCAGGTCCAGGCGGTGCCGGACGGACCTGCCGTCGAGCACGCCTGCGAGGTAACCTGCGACGAACGCGTCGCCTGCCCCGACCGGGTCGACGCTGGTGACGGCGATCGGTGGTTGCGTGATCAGCTCGCCGTCGTGCAGCGCGAGCGCGCCTTCGGCTCCGAGTTTGAGCACGACCTGCGAAGGACCTTGCGCAGCAAGGGCTTCAGCCATTTCCGCCGCGCTCGCCGCGGACACGAGCAGGGCCGCTTCCTCCGGTCCGGCGAACACGATGTCGGCCCGCGACACCAGCTCGGCCAGTTCCGCGGCGGCCTCCGACGGCGACCACAGCGCGCGGCGGTAATTGATGTCCAGCGATACCGTCACACCGGAATCGACAGCGCAGTCCAACGCCGTGTGCACGGCGTCGCGCGCGGACGCGCTCAGTGCGGGCGTGATCCCGGTCAGGTGCAGCACCTGCGCCGTGGCGATCTGCGCACGGTCGATATCGTCCGCCGACAACCGCGAACCGGCCAGCCCCCTGCGGTAATAGGTGACGCCAATCCGATCGGCTGTCCGCCGCTCGCGCAGCATCAGTCCGCTCGGCAGCTCCGGATCGGTTCGACACCGCGAGACATCGACCCGCTCGGCCCGCAACCGATCCAGCACCATCCGGCCCACCGCGTCGTCCCCGACCGTGCCCACCCAGGCACTGTCGTGGCCGAGCCTGCTGACGCCGATGGCCACTGTCGCCTCCGCACCCGCGAAGTCCATCCGCATGGTCGCGCCGGGCGCCAACGGCCCCGGCTCGGTGGCGGCGACGACGCCGACAGCTTCGCCGAGAGTTACCAGATTGCCCCTCATGACAACTGGTCCCTCTCGACGGGCGCACGGTCGCAGCACACGTCGAACTTGCCTCCGGCACAGGCGAGTTCGATGTGCGTCGCAACGGGCAAGTTGTCCCTCATCGACAACCTCCCCGCGGCGCGGTATACCCGTTCCGGTGAATGCGCGAGACTGACACCGGCACAGGCAAATCCGACGAACGCGCGACCGACGCCGCGCACCTCGCCGAGAGCTTCCCCAGGTCGACAGAACATCCGGAAGCGCGATTCGCCGAGACCGCCCCCGGCACGCGCGGAACCGAGGTGCCCTCGACCGAGCGAATCGACGGTCATGACAACTGCTCCCGCACGACCGATACGCGTTCACGCAGCGCATCGAGATCGCCACCGGCACAGGCATCGCCGATGAGCGGCGAACCCATACCCAAGGCTGCAGCGCCCGCATCCAGGTATGCCTCGATATCGGTGAGACCGACGCCGCCGGTGGGGACCAAGGGGATGTCGGGCAGTGGCGCACGGATGGCTCGGAGGTATTCGGGCCCGCCCACCGAGGCGGGAAAGACCTTGACCATGGTGCTGCCTGCCGCTCGCGCGTAGTGAATCTCGGTGGGGGTGAATGCACCCGAGATCACCGGGACGCCGAGTCGGCGGCCCTCGGCGATGACCTCGGCACTGACGATCGGGGTGATCAGGTAGGCCGCACCCGCGTCGACCGCTCGGGCGGCGTCTCGGGCGCTCAGCACCGAGCCGACGCCGATGGGGTGGCCCGATCGCGCGCAGTCGCGCAGCGCATCGAGTGCGCCCGCGGAGGTAAGGGTGAATTCCACTGCCGTGATGCCGGATTCGTGCAATACGGCGGCGACTTCCGCAAACCGCGCGGCGGTGGGGGCACGCAGGATCGCGATGATCGGCGTGTCGAGATTCAAGGGGCTATCGGACATCGGATCTCACCAACCCCACGTCGGCGTATGGGGTGGCGGGCAGACCGGTCACGCCAGGTGTGCAGACGAACAAACGACCGGCGTCGGGCTCGAGCGCGGCCGGTCCCTCGGCGGCGGTGGTGATCACCAGGACATCCAGATCCGGGCCCACGAAAGCACAGCTGGACACTTGCGACGGGCCGACGTCGATGACGGCACACTGCCGCCCGGAGGGGTCGAAAGCGCGAACCTGGCCGGCACCCCAGACCGCCACCCACACACGACCGTCCGCGTCGACGGTCAGTCCGTCGGGATCGCCGTCGCCGAATCGGGCGAACGGCCGTCGGCCACCGAAAGTGCCTGTAGCCAGGTCATATTCGAACGCATCGATGCGTTGGGTCGGGCTGTCGGCGTAGTAGAGGATAGCGCCGTCCGGACTCCAGCCGAGCCCGTTGGAGATCGTCACCCCGTCGCGCAGGATGCCGAGCGTGCCGTCCGGATCCAGTCGGTAGAGAGCGGCGCTGCCCTCGACACCGTCCTCGGACATCGTGCCTGCGAGCAGTCTTCCCCCGGGGTCGACCTTCGCATCGTTCAGGCGCCGCCGAATTCCATCGTCCGGCAACGACAGTGCGGCGACTGGGTCGACGGTGCCGTTGGCCTCGATTCGGTAGAAGGTCGCGCCGGCGGTCACGAGCAGTCCACCGGATGCGCACGGCACCACCGCACTGACCGGAGGGTCCAGCCCGATCGTGGATCGGTGGGCGAGATCCGGACCGCTGTCACCGAGGGTCAGCCGCGCGCGGTGGACGTGGCCGCCGCGAATGTCCACCCACAGCACTTCTTCGGTGCGGCTGTCCCACACCGGACTTTCGCACAACCGCCCCGGCGGCGGGCCGCACGGATGCGCGCGCAACATGATCATGGTTTCGCTCCCGATATCTCGGTTGGCCGACGGCAACGGCGATCACCACCGGTCGGCAGAACATGGCTAATGGTCAGGTCGGTAATCCGACGGCGCGTTCGCCGCTGCGGCGCTGCTGAATGACGACCGCAGCCACCAACAGCGATCCTTGGGCGACGTTCTGCCAGAAGGTGTTGACACCAACGACATTCAGACCGTTGTCCAGCGCGCCGAGCAGCACGACCGCGAGCAGAGTGCCGCCAACCGTGCCCTTGCCGCCTTTGAGTGCACAGCCGCCGAGTGCCGCCGCGGTGATCGCCTTGAGCTCGAGTCCTTCACTGCCCGACACCGGCTGGCCGGACCCGGTGCGCGCGGTCAGGATGATCCCGGCAATCGCGGCGACCACGCCCGCGAGTACGTACACCGCGATCAGATACTTATTGATGTTGATGCCGGAAAGCCTTGCGGCGGTGTCGTTTCCACCGATCGCATAGATATTGCGACCGATGTCGGTGTACTTCAGCAGGACGTGTACCCCCAATGCGACGATCGCGAGAATGATCACCGGCACCGGCAGACCGAGGACCTTGCCCCTGGCGAGGAAGATGAACACGTCGTTGTCCAGCACGAAGCCCTGGGCCTTGCCGCCGGAAATCAATTGGGCGAGGCCCTTGTACGCGGCCAACGTCGCCAGCGTCGCGATCACCGGATTGACCCGGCCGTAAACAATGATCACGCCGTTGACCAAGCCGAGCACCAGCCCGACGCCGATCGCGGCGAGCACACCCAGTAACGCGTTGCTCGCAGTCGCGGTGAACGCCATCGCGCTGATCACCGAGGCGACACCGGCCTGCGAACCGACAGAGATGTCCAGCGCACCGCAGATGATCACGACGGTCTGCACCACGGCGAGCAGACCGAAAACCGTCACCGCATCACCGATTCCGGCCAGGTTCGCCGGATCGAGATACCCGTCGTTGAGCCAGCCGAAGATCGCGACGATCACCACGAGCGCACCGATCAGGCTGAGGTTGCCGGTCCCGATCGCGCGCACCAGGTTTCGTGACGTGAGCGCGGCGGTATAGCGGAGCGCCGGTGGTCGAGTCTCGGTAGCCGCGGGTTCCGTGGCGAGTGCGAGTTGTTGTTCGGTCATCGGTTTCCTCGAGATGTGTGCGACGTCAGGTCTTCGGCCATGGCCAGCGCGAGGATCGCTTCCTCGCTGGCCTCGCTGCGGTCGAGTTCGCCGGTGACGCGGCCGTGCTGCATGACGACGATCCGGTCGGCGAGACCGAGTACTTCGGGTAGCTCCGAGGAGATCACCAGCACCGCAACACCGGACTCGGCCAGTTCCTCGATGACGTGGTAGATCTCGACCTTGGCGCCGACATCGACGCCCCGCGTCGGCTCGTCCAAGATCAGAACCGCCGGCTTGCGGGCCAGCCAGCGGGCCAGCACCACCTTCTGCTGGTTACCACCGGACAGCTTGCGCACTTCCTGCTCGATCGAGGGCGTCCGCACCCGCAGCGAGTGCACGTATTGCTCGGCGAGGCGCCGCTCGGCGCCGCGCCGGATGAACCGCCAGCGCCGCAAGCGGTCGAGCATCGCCAGCGAAATGTTGTCGCGCACACCGCGATGCAGCAGCAGAGCTTGGGCCTTGCGCTCCTCCGGCGCGTAACCCAACCCGGCCCGCACCGCATCGCGCGGCTGGCGCAGCCGCAGTGGTTTGCCCTCCACCCGGACCTCGCCGGAGCGGATCGGCAGATCGCCGGCCAGCGCCCCGGCCAGCTCGGACCGGCCTGCGCCGACCAGCCCGGCCAGCGCGACCACCTCACCGGCCCGCACCTGCAGGCTGACCTCCCGCACGTCGTCGGTGGTCACCGCGTCGGCTTCGAGCACGACCGGGCCCGGCGCGTGGCGCTTGCGGGTGAACAGCGTGGACAGGTCGCGGCCGACCATCAGCCTGACAATCTCCCGGTCGGTGGTCTCACCGGTCGGCCGCACGCCCGCGACCGCACCGTCGCGCAGTACCGCCACCCGATCGGCGAGCCGGAAGATCTCCTGCATCCGGTGCGATACGTAGATCACTGCGAGGCCGCGTTCCCGCAACCGGCCGATCAGCGCGAACAGTGACTCGGTCTCGTGCTCGGACAGCGACGAGGTCGGCTCGTCGAACGCGATCACCTTGGCGTCGGTGGTCAATGCCCGCATGATCTCTACCAGCTGACGCTGCGCGGCGGTCAGCTTCGAACCGAGGGCACCGGGATCGAGGTCGCGGTCGAAGCCGAGCCTGGCCAGGTCGGCGCGCACCCGCTCACGCAACGCCGCCCGGTCGACAAGGCGGCCCGCACGGCGCGGCAGCGATCCGAGATAGACATTCTCGGCGACCGAGACGTGCGGCACGATCTCCGGCTCCTGGGCGATCACCCGGATCCCGGCCGCCCGCGCGGCGACCGGGGTGGCCGGTTCGAACAGCGCGCCATCGAGTTCGAGCGTGCCGCTGTCCGGTCGGTGATCGCCGCCGAGAATTCGGATGAGGGTGGACTTGCCCGCGCCGTTCTCCCCCATCAGGGCCGTCACCGCGCCTGCTGGAAAGTCCAGGCTCACCTCGCGCAGGGCGGGGACCCCGGCGAAGCTTTTGCCGACCCCGGTCACACGCAATCCCGTCAGCTGCATGTGACGCCCGCCTGCTGCCAGTTGCTCGAATCCACCATGGTGGTCGGCGCGAACGCCTCGGCAGGCATCGGCTTGCCGTTCTTCAGGTAGTCGTAGATCGTCTGCACCGCAAGCGCACCCACGTCTTTGCCGTTGATGAACAGCGCAGCCTTGAAGCCGGTCGGCTTGCCACCGCGCCATTCCTTGCACGCCAGATACGCGCCGAGGCCGACACCGAGCACATTGTCCGCGGCGTATCCGGAGTTCTGGATCGCGGCGACACCACCACTGACGTTCTCGTCATTGCAGCCCATGACGATCCAGTTCTTGACCGACCTGTTGCCCGCGACCGTCGCGGAGATCTTGTTCTGCGCGTCCGACGGAGTGTTGTCGGTGCCGACCTCGATCACCCGGACGTCGGCGCCCGCCGCATCCCGGAATGCCTTCTGGTTGGCGTTTACCCGGTCGGTGCAGACGGTCACGTCCTGTTTCCAGGCGTCGATGATCGCGGTCTCTTCCGGCTTCCATCCGGCCTTCTTGAAGTCCTGACCGGCCCTGGTCCCGACCTCGGCGCCCATCTGCGCGCCGCTGAAGCCGACCCGGGGCACGAGCTGATCCTTGGCACACTTCGACGGGTCCGGTCCGCTGGTGCAGACCTGGTCGTCGGAGGTCAGCAGCGCGACGCCGCCCGCTTTGGTCAGCTGCGCGACCTGCGGCCCGACCGAGGGATCGGGGACGACGACGATCACGCCGCTCGCCTTCTGGTTGACCGCATTGTTGACCTCGGTGACCGCTTTGTTCGCGTCGTTGCCAAGGTTGACCACCTTCAGCTCGACACCGAGTTCGGCGGCCTTGGCCTTGGCGCCCTCCGCCTCGCCGATGAAGTACTCCTGGTCGCCCTGCTTCTGGGCGTACACCAGGCTGATCGTGCCCGTGTTGTGCTGTGGCCCGCTCGTCTGTGAGCCGGTCTCCTTGCCCGATGAACAGGCGGTCGCGGCCAGTGCCAGCGCCACCCCGCACAGCACGGCGCTGGCCCAAGGGCGTCGGTGAGTCGAGGACATGAGCACTCCTACGTGATCTGACGCACAGCGGCGTCGCATAGTGATGCGGGTTACAGTAGGACTTCGGATAACTGTTGTAAATACTGTTGGCCGAAGTGGTCCGGTATGTTTGCCACATCATCGGAAGGAGTGGGCCCGACCGTGTACCAGCTGACCGCGCGCGACATCAGACGCCGTAACAGGTTCTGCGTACTACAGGCGGTCTATGCCGCCGACGGCCATACCAGCCGACAGGAGATCGCACAGGCCACCGGCCTGTCGTTCGCCACGGTCGGCAACATGATCGCCGAACTGCTCGACGTCGGCGTGCTCGCCGAACTCGGCTACGACGCTCCCGGCATCGGCCGACCGCGGGCCCGCCTTGCGATCAATCCCGTGCGCGGCACCCTCCTCGGTGTCGACATCGCGGAAACCAGCGTCCATTTCGACCTTTTCGACCTGGCCATGTCGGTGCTGCGCTCGGTCGAGATCCCCGTCGATCCCGCGGCCACCCGGCCCGACGACGTCGCCGAACTGATCATCCGCGGCATCGGCGAGCTGACCGCGGGCGATGCCGACCGGGTGCTCGGCATCGGCTTGAGCGTGCCGGGGCTCGTCGAACCCGAGGGCGGAGTCTCGGTGTTCTCGCCATATTGGCACTGGCACAACGTCCCACTCAAGGAACTGCTCGAACGGCGGCTGCCACACCCGCTCTACCTGGACAACCCACTCAAGGCCAGCACCGCGGCACAGCTGTGGTTCGGCGCGGGCCGCGACGTCGACGACCTGATCGTCGTGACGCTGCGCGCCGGTGTCGGCATCGGCGTCGTCATCGACGGAATGCTCTACCGCGGCGTCACCAACAGCGCGGGCGAATGGGGCCACACCAACCTCGTGCTCGACGGACGCGCATGCTCCTGCGGCCGCAACGGCTGCGTCGAGGCATACGTGAGCGCACCGGGCATCGTGCAAACCCTGCGCGAACTCGCCCCATCCAGCCCGCTGATCAGTGGCGACGATGCACGTACCATCGCGGCCATCGCCGCGGCCGCGGCGCGCGGCGACAGCGTGGCACTCGAGGTCATCGACAAGACAGGCCAGTACCTCGGCGTCGCCGTGGCCAATCTGGTGAACCTCTTCAACCCGCGCACCATGGTCTTCGGCGACCTCGTCGCCAACCACCTCGGCACGCCGCTGCTCGAGGTGACCCGCCGCGTCGCCGCACACCACGCGATGTCCGACCCCTTCGATGCGGTGACGCTGCAACTGTGCACGCTCCGGCACAACCCGGCCAGCCTCGGCGCCGCGACCTTCGCCCTGGAGGGCTTCCTCGCCGACCGCGAAACCTTCGGCTCGATCGCGGCTCGCCGCGCCCTACGCGCCTCGTCGACGTAGAACCCGGAGCAGGCAGCAGCGCGGATTGACAAGGATTTAGTAAGCGCGCATACTATTTTTATGACGACGATCGCCACCGCGCACGGCACCACCACCGCCCTCCCCGCCGCCTTCTTCGACAAATGGGCCGACATGGCGACCTGGCCCGAATGGAACACCGACACCGAATGGGTTCACCTCGACGGCGAATTCCGCCAGAGCGCAACCGGCAAGCTCAAGCCCAAGGGCGGCCCCACCGTGCCCTTCCTCGTCGAAAGCCTCGTCCAGGACCGCGAATTCGTAGATGTCTCGAAGCTGATCGGCGCACGACTGACCTTCGCCCATTTCCTGACCCGCGCCGACGGCATCACCACCCTCGACGTCGAGATCAGCATCACCGGTCCGCTGAGCTGGTTGTGGATTCGCCTGATGGGCAAGAGCCTTGCCGCCTCCGCACAACCGGACGTCGACAACCTCATCGCGGCAATCGCCGCGGTCCAGGTGTGATCGACCCGACGCCACGAACCCGCACCTTCGGCATGGTTGCCTCTTGACTTGAACCGCGCTTCAAGTCCGAAGCTGGTGTCATGACCGAAACACAAAACGACCAGATCTCACTCCACCCGCAGGTCCAGGCCTATCTGGCGCGCCTGGCCGGCTTCAACTTCGGTGCGCTGCACACCTTCCCGCCGGAGCAGGCGCGCGAAGGTCTCCGCCGACAGATTGCTCTGCTCGGCGAGCCGGAACCCATCGCACAGGTCGAGGACCGCACCATCCCGGGCTCGAGCAGCCGGATTCCGATCCGCATCTACACCCCCGATGGCAGCGGCCCCTTCCCCGTGCTCGTCTTCTTCCACGGTGGCGGCTTCATGCTCGGCGATCTGGACACCCACGACGGCTTGGCGCGCAGCCTTGCCAACGGCGCACAGTGCATCGTCGTCTCGGTCGACTACCCGAGGGCTCCCGAACACACTTTCCCCGCGGCGCCCGAGGCCTGCTACACCGCGACACAGTGGGTGGCCGACAACGCGGCGAGCATCAATGCCGATGCCGCGCGGATCGCCGTCGGCGGTGACAGTGCGGGCGGCAATCTGGCGACCGTTGTCGCGCAGATGGCACGAGACAACGACGGCCCGGCGCTGGTCTTCCAGCTGCTGATCTACCCCGATCTCGATTTCCGCAGAACGAATTTCAGCATCCGCGAGTACGCGGGCAAGTACGGCAACATCGGCCGCGAAACCCAGCACTGGTTCATGGACAACTACCTCAACAGCGCCGAGGAGAAGCTCGATCCACGCGTCTCGCCACTGCTGGCCCCCGACTTGGCCCGGCTCCCTGCCACACTCATCATCACCGCCCAATACGACGCACTGCGCGATGAAGGCGAACAGTACGGCGAACGCCTCGAAGCAGCGGGCGTGCCGGTCACGGTCACCCGCTATCCGGGCATGATCCACGAGTTCCTTCGGCACCCCTTCGACGACAGCAAACAAGCACGAGCCGAGGCCGCGGCAGCGCTCGCGCAGGCCTTCACCCGTTGAGGATCGAACAAGGAACCCGGCCGTATCGGCAAGCAATCACGGGCGAGTTCCGCTCATCCGATACACGCGCATGGCATCGGTCGATGCACACGCCGACGCCATCGGCAGCTTCGCCACCGACGATTGGATACTGACCGGTCCCGAAGGCGGGCCAGGCAACCACCGCCGGCAGCAGCCAGCGCCTACGCGCCGACTTCGGCCGTCTTCTTGCCTTCCTTCGCGCCACGCTTCCGTTCCCGTTCCGCGACAGCTGGGGTGTCCCGCTTACTCCGTGCGGGTGGCGGCACCCGCGGTGCGTCTTGCGCTGCGCGGTATGCGGCCATCACCTCCGCCGAGATACGGCCGCGGTTCGATACCTGGTGTCCGTTCTCGACAGCCCATGCGCGGATAGCGGCGAGTTGCTCGCCACCGGATGCGGCCCGCTTCCGGCCACCGCCGGAAGACACCCGGCCCGTCTTGCGAGCCTTCTCCGCCCACGGCGCGAGTGCCGCCCGCAACCTGGCGGCATTCGCGGCCGACAGATCGATGTCGTACACGCGGCCGTCGACAGCGAAGGACACCGTTTCGTCACCCTGTGAACCGTCGATGTCGTCGACCAGCGCCTCAATGATTCGCCTTGCCACTGTAGATTCCTTTCCGGTGACGCCCGTGCAGATCGCTGGCGACGCTAACACGGCAACCGTCGAAAACTCAGGACAGCGCACGCGCGATTCCCGTGTGTCGATCACGTCGTCAGATGTGCTTCGCAGGACGGCTATTGATCGACGTGCCTGCGGTATAGCGCTGCCACCATTGTTCGAGTAGCGCTGCCATATCAAGGCTCGGATCGATCAACCACCGGGCCTGCAGGCCGTCTGCGAGGGCGAAGAACATTGTCGCCGCGGCATCGGTGTCGAGGTCCTCCGACAGCTCACCCGCTTTCTGCATCTCGCGCAGTGCGCGCGAAAAACCCTCGGTGCCCAGCCGATAGCGCTCCAGCATGTAGTGGTGGGCAGGATGGCGTGGATCCGCGGCGGCCGCCTGCATGTGGGTGAACAGCTCGATCAGTCCGGGCACCGTCGTGTTTCGGCGGACGATCTCCACGAATGCCGCGGGCGCGGGGCCATGCACGGTGGCGAGGTCGGATTCGTCGCGCTTGCGCAGCACGGCGACGAACAATTCCTCTTTCGTCCCGAAATAGTGCAGCAGACCGCCCTGGCTCAACCCGACCGCCTCCGCGAGTTCGGCAATGGATGTGGCCAGGTATCCGCGCTCGGCGATGGTGCGCAGCGCGGCGTCGAGGATCTGTTCCCGCCGTTCGATGCCTTTTCCATAGGGACCCCGTTTCACCACGGGGTCAGTGTAGGCACGGACCCGACACACCTTGCCAGCAAAAACCGAGCACTGTACGGTTTTCGTTCAGACGCACTCCTCGTACCTGCCGTGCCTGCACAGAATGAACAGGAGCACCTCGATGCGACTCCGCCTCAGCAGCCTCTGCCTGGCCGCACTTGCCGCCGTCACCACGTTCGCGCAAGGCGCACCGGCCGCCGCACGACCGGAGCCGCCCGCGCGGGTCGCGCCGCTCGGCGAGGACTTTCTGTGGGGTGTCGCCGCCTCGGGATTCCAGTCGGAAGGGCATGCGCCCGACAGCAATTGGACCCGCTACATCGCGGCGGGCAAGACCGACGATCAATACCAGAACTCGGTCGACTTCTTCTCGCGGTACCGGTCCGACATCCAACTGGCCGAGCAGTTGGGCACGCGGGTGTACCGAATCGGCATCGAATGGGCGCGCATACAGCCGCAGCCCGGCGTGTGGGACGAGAACGGACTTCGCTTCTACGACAACGTGATCGCCGCCATCACCGCCGCCGGGATGCGCCCGATGCTGACCCTGGACCACTGGGTCTACCCCGGCTGGGAAGCCGACCGCGGCGGCTGGAACAACCCCGACATCGTCGATGACTGGCTCGCCAACGCACGCAAGGTCGTCGATCGCTACGCCGCGGTCGATCCATTGTGGGTCACCTTCAACGAGCCCACGATGTATGTCCTCAACGAAACGCGCCACGGCGGCATCCCACCGCTCGCCGCCCCCGCTATGTTCGATCGGATCGCCCAAGCGCACAACAGCATCTACGACTACATCCACCACACCCAGCCGGCTGCGATGGTCACCAGCAATGTCGCCTACATTCCCGCCGCCGAGGACGCCGTCAACGGTTCGACAATCATCTCCCGCATCGCGGCAAAACTGGACTACATCGGCATCGACTACTACTACGGCACCTCTCCCGACACTCTCGCCGGGATGACCAACTTCACCGAACTCTGGAAGAACCCGCTCCAGCCAGAAGGCATCTACTACGCCCTCCAGCACTACGCCCGCCTCTTCCCCGGCAAGCCGCTCTACATCGTCGAAAACGGCATGCCCACCGAGAACGGCCTCCCCCGCGCCGACGGCTACACCCGCGCCGACGACCTCAATGACACCGTCTACTGGCTCCAACGCGCCAAAGCCGACGGCATGAACCTCATCGGTTACAACTACTGGAGCCTCACCGACAACTACGAATGGGGCTCCTACACACCCCGATTCGGCCTCTATACCGTCGACGTCCGCACCGACCCCACCCTCACCCGTCGCCCCACCGACGCCGTCCCCGCCTACACCGCCATCACCCGCAACAACGGCGTCACCCCCGACTACCGCCCCACCCGTGCCCCGAAATCCTGCTCCCTCGTCGACGCCGTCGCCAGCTGCACCGACCCGGTAGCCGTTCCCCGCTGATTTCTCCGTCACGCGCGTGATGATCACGCAGCACCCGCCGTGCGGCCGATCCGGCTCTCGCCGGACCGAAGCCGATTTCCGTTGGCGCACACCGCGATACGGTCGCCGAGTTCACCGGTTGATGATGTTGTCCTGCAGGTCCGACCATGACCTCCTCTCAACCCTGGGAACCGATGCGCATTCGTCGAACATTCGACTCGCTTCGCTAAATCGATTGTAGGACAACACTTTTAGTCTTCACTCCGGCTGATCCCCACGACACTCCACCGACCCTTCGGCCCCGACATCTCCACCTCCGCCCACTAGCATCGAACTCCGGTCAACGTTCGAAACGCCCGAGCAAACGACCGCGACATCGCTACCACCGGATGAATGACAGGTCGGCCGTTGACCTTTGGGCGATTACGCATGGGAGACGATTCGTTCGACAGCGGAACCAATCTTCTGGGCCCCGCTCGGCAAGGGCACGCATGTTCACTCTGTACAGCTCTAGGATCGATAGGACGGTATTGATGAAATCGCGCACGTATTCGGGGTTACTGCCGGGGATCGCGGCCATCTCATGCATCTCCGCGGTGACAGTCGGCTATGCACCCACCGCATTCGCGGCACCGAACGCTCCATCGGATCCATTGTGCACGATCACATACCCCACTCCGGACGACTTTTCCGTCCAGGCATCCAGTGACGCGTTTGCCACCTCGGTCAACAGCGGGTCCATGGAACTGAAGCTGCACACCGACTCTCGGTCGCAGACCGGATATGATCAAAAATTCGCGGTTACCTGGGCGAACATCACTACCGGTCGCAACGGACAGGCCGATACTTCCGCCTTTGTGAAAGGCTCCGACAACACTCTGTCCATCCCCGGCACTGTCACGAAAACGGGACGGATTGCCCTGGTACTGAGCGTGACGAACCACGGTACGGGCGATAACTACACCTACGGCGACTGTAGCGTGGAATACACGGTGCCCTAATCGATCCGAAGCCTCCGGCCCGGCTCATCGAATCCTCGGATTCGATGAGCCGGTGCAGCAAGGCCGTTACGCGCAGGATTCAGCGCAGGTGTGTCTTCAGGAAATCGAGGGCATCGGGCAGCGAGGCCAGGAACGCGCCACTATGGTTCTTGCCCGGATACTTCCGCACGGTGATTCGAACGCCGGTATTCAATTCCTGCAGCCGGTTTCCGTAACTGTCGGTCTCCGCAGGAGGTACGTCGATGTCGGCGGTCCCGTAGCCGATCATGACGTCACTGGCGAAGCGGTCCTCGGGGTATCCGGCCAACGCGGTGATATCCGCTTCGAATGTCGGCGTCGGCTCGTCGGGGTCGGCGACCAGTGCCGCGGGGCGACGGCCATCGGCGCGGGCGACCAGATCGGCAAGGCATTCCGACGCCGCCTTTTCCACATAGTCTCTTCCGAAGTCGGAAAGGAAGGGAGTCACGCCGTCGGGGTGCAACTCCTGCAACGACGCAAGAAAGTACGCCGCGTAGCCCACCTGGTTCTCGGCGCCGGTCGAGGTTCGCTCGAACATCTCCCGCAGGCTCTTGCTCGGGTTGGTGCGCAGCCCCGTGGCTATCACCCCGTTCAGCCCTGCCGCGGAGCCGCCGCCGTTCGCGCCGTAGAGGGCGGCCGCGCTCATCGCGGCATGCGCCCCTTCCGACTGGCCGATGACCACCCATCTGCTCGACAATGGAACGGGCGTCGTGCGAATCGCTGCGACCGCGTCCAGTATCGAGCGCCCTTCGACATTCGTGTTGTAGTAACTGAACTGACCACCGGTGCCCAGCCCCTGATAGTCGGGCGCCAGGACCGCATACCCGCTGTCCAGAATCTGGTCGAAGTAGGTCTTGTTGCGTTCCGATTGCGGCCTGCGCGAGGGTGCGCAGGAATCGCCGATGCCCGCAGTGCCGTGCGCCCACACCACCAACGGCCACCCACCCTGCGGCGGCAGGCCTTTGGGCAGGTACAGCGCACCCGATGCCGGAGCAGGCGCGTCGCGCTGATCCTTTGTGGTGTAGACGATCTCCAACGCAACCGCGGCCTCGGCGAATGACCATGCGGGATCGAGCACTCCGATGCTGCGCAGCTGTCCAAGGTCCTGCGCCTGCGCCTGCGGCATAGCGATACTGGCTGCGGCGCAGATGCCCAGCGAAGCCACAACGAGAGCTGCGCGCCGAAAAGACAAGACGGACATGCCGGTGAACCGTACCAGCACAATCCATGAATCACTTTCCCAACACGGCGATGCGATCGCGCGCTATCGACACACCGAACCGACCATGCGGATTGCACCACGAATCCTGCACGACGCAAGGCTCGACAAAATCCGACTATCTGTGGCCGAATATGTTCCAGCTCAACAAGTTTCGATGCGTCTACAAGGTCGTGACGGTGCCCGGGTACGCCTGGTACGTTCACCATCATGCGTCATATACAAAGTCGCCTCGTGGTTGGCCTGTGCGCAGTCGCCGCCGCTGTCACCGTCACCGCGGGGTGTTCCGCGCAGCAGGAACAGCATCACGACCCTGCCCCTGTCGCTGCGTCGTCGGCGGCGGCGCACCCGGACCACAATCCGGTCGGCGCGCAGCCCGCCGGGCAGCCACCCAGCGGGTGCCTGCCGCCCCCGATGGGGTCGGACGGCAAGCCGCTGCCCCCGCCGCTGGGATCCGACGGCAAGCTGCTGCCGCCACCCACCGGTGCCGATGGCAAGCCGTGCCCGCCCCCGATCGGTCCGGACGGCAAGCCCCTGCCCCCGCCGCCCGCCCACCCCTGACGATCCGCTCCCGCCTACGGGCGGGAGCTTCTTCTTGTGTAGGTGTCCGACCCGGCAACTCAGTTGTCGGGCGGGAATTGCCCCTGCGCCTGGATCGACGTTCCATTTAGGGTGAACGTCACCACGCTCGGTCCCCCCTGCGGGCAGCACAGTGCATCCTCGGGCTTCGGCCACCGATACTGCACCGACACGGTATTCCTGGTCTTGCCGATCACCTCGGTGTAGCCGTACGGCTTGGACGTCGCTGTTCCGAGATACGTACCGTTGGTGAAGAACAGGACGTGGGTTCCGGGATGAATTCCCTGCCAGTCCACCGCCATCCATGACAAGACGCCGGAGCATCCCGCCTGGATCGGGTCGGTGCTCGCGCCCTCGATAGTCCATCCGCCCCCGGCCGGCGGCGGCGCCAGTCCGGCGATCGCGGAGTTGGCCAGTGCCGAGTTCACGTCGAAGCACATACCGTGCCCGCTGCCGTTGGGAGCGGATTCCGCTGGGCCAGGCGCAGGTTCCTGCGCAGTCACGGGTTGCGGCGCGGCCTGTTCCGGTGCAACAGCAGGCCCCGGTGCCGTCTCGGGCTCCTGGGCAACGGGTTGCGGCGCGCCCGCGGGCTGCTGCGCGATAGGCTTCGGAGCGGCCGCCGGCACCGGTCGGTCGGCGGGCGACACTGTGGCATTCGCCGATGGGACAGGTGTTCCAGTGGTGGCCGATGGCGCCGAAGTCGCGCCACATCCAGCGGTGCCGATGACGACACTCGCGGCGATCGCTATAAGAGCCGACGTCTTGATGTTCATAGCCTCCCTTTCAACCAGTTGACCCGATTGGGTTGTCGACATTCGATTGTTCGTCCGCAAAGAACAGCGTGGCTGCGTTCCCACCGCAGCGGCACGGTTCACACCGAGCACACGAATATCATTGTGCTGCAATCATTTGCGACACATACCTGACATCGGATCGATGGCTGGGTGCGTTACGGATCAATCGGCGGTCACAGCAATGGACCGTGCCCCCAATTACTTGGTGGTCGACGACACCGGACCGCACGCCAACTCTAGAAGCGGCCCAACCCACGCGGTATCGGACACATGTCCCTGTTTCGTCCTACGGCTGCCGCGCCGCGGCCTTCCGCCACCTAGAGCATCGCCGCCGGGATGGCGGAGATCAGGCCACCGTCGACGAGTAGGTCCTGTCCGTTGATATAGGACGCTTCACCGGAAGCGAGGAAGGCGACCGCGGCGGCTACCTCCTCGGCAGTGCCCACACGGCCGGCGGCGACTGTCGCACCGACGGCAGCCTGGGCCTCGGCGGAAGCCTCGGCCCGGAAAGCCGGGGTGTCGATGTAGCCGGGGCTGACGGAGTTGACTCGGATACCTCTGGGCGCCAATTCGGCTGCGAGGGTGCGGGCCAGGTTGTGCACCGCCGCTTTGGTCGCCGAGTAGAGAGCAGCGTCCGGCACACCGCGGTGCACTGCAAAGGACGCGTTGATCACGATTGCCGCCTGGTCCGACAGCAGCGGAAGCGTCTTCTGGATGGTGAAGAACGCTGCTTTGAAGTTGATGTCCACGACGCGGTAGAACTCGGCCTCGGTGACGTCGTGGGCAGCTTGGAAAGCACCGATGCCCGCGTTGGCGAACACCACATCCAGCCGCCCGTACTGCTCGCGAATGGCTGCTGCCAGCGTTTCGAGGTCGGTGAGACTCGCCGCGTCACCAGGAATTCCGAGCGCCCGGTCGCCGAGCTGAGCGACCGCGGCGTCCAGCCGGGTTTTGTCACGCCCGGTGATGATCACTGTCGCGCCTTCGGCGACGAGCCGGTGCGCGGTGGCCAACCCCATGCCGCTGGTGCCTCCGGTGATCAGTGCGATCTTGCCGTCGAATCGGGAACTGTTCTGTGTCATGGGTTCAGCGTGCCGCCGCGCACCGGAGATATACAGTGCGCAGTTATCGTAGGAGTGGCAGTAGCACGTTCGGGACCGGTATCGAACCGCCCATAGCTTTCAGGCGGGGGCTGCGAGGCGCAGGTGCCGTAGTCGTTCGAGTCGGCCGGCGGTATCGGTGCCGGGCTGTGGGTTGTACAGCACGAGGGACCAGTCGGGGTGGTCGGCGACTGTCAAGGTCGTCGCGTCGAAGAACAACGCACCAGCCTCGGGGTGGCGCAGCGCATTGACTGCCTGAATCGGCACGCCTACCTCATGGCGTTCCCACAGTTCGGCGAATTCGGGGCTCACCGCACTGAGATCGTCCACCACCCTTCGGAATTCGGAATCGCCGGGAAAGTGCGCCGCGTCGGCGCGATAGGCGGCAACGACAGCGGCGCAGGCCGACGCCCACACCTCGGGCATCGCGCGGTATCGCGGATTGGTGAAGAACGTGATCAGGCAGTTGTGGGCGGTGTTATCGAAGCCGAACACCGTCCGGGCGGTGTCGTTGAACGCCAGCACGTTCCAGTAGCGATCCCGCAGCACCGCAGGCCGTTGCTCCCATGCATCCAGCAGGTGCCGCATCTCGGAGGTGACCTCGGTGGCCTCCGTCCGCACGTCGGTAGACGGCGGGTTCAGACCGGCGAGCAGATACAGGTGCGCACGCTCCGGCTCACTCAGGAGCAGGGCTCCGGCAATGCCGTCGAGCACTTCGGTCGAGACCGTGATGTTGCGACCCTGCTCGAGCGAGGTGTACCAGGACACCCCGACCCCGGCCAGCAGCGCGACCTCTTCGCGCCGCAGCCCGGGAGTCCGTCGCCTGCCCGCCGCCGGAATTCCGACATCCTGCGGTGCCAGCCGCGCCCGGCGGGTGCGTAGGAAGTCACGGAGCTGCTCGCGGCGGCGCTGCGTGGATTCACTGACCATAGGCCACGGTAACAACGAAAGTACGCGCGCGAGAAACCGCTGTGCGGGGTCGGCGACGGCCGGTCCGGTAGCGAGATCGGGCGCGAGGATTATCCAAGTCGGTGCTCGTCGACGGAAGCACTCAGGCTCGTGCCGTTGAGATCCAGGTATAGCAGGCGCTCGGTGACCGACAGCGTCATGGTGTTGCGGCGCCCGAGCGCGGCGACAGCGGCGTCGATGAAGTCGCGATCGAAGCTGTAGACGGGAATGGCTTCGGCACGATGGATCCGTTTGCCTGCGAGTTGGGCCAGTACTTTGCCCGGATCACGATGGGTATAGACGGCGGCGCGGCCGGCCAGCTTGCTGCCTCGGTGCAGACGCTCCGCGTCGGGGGCACCGACCTCGATCCAGGCGGTGAGCCGTCCGGTGAGATCGCGCACCAGCACCGCGGGCTCGTCGGTCGCGGAAATACCGCCGTCGCTGAAGGCGATGCCGTCCTGGTATTCGAGGCAGTACGCCAGCAGTCGGGTCAGCATGTATTCGGCGGTTTCGGACGGGTGGCGCGCTATCCGCAACTCCAGGTCCTGGTAGACGTTACGGTCGACGTCGGCCAGTTGGACGGCGAAGTTGTGCAATGTTGCGCTGAGGGCCATAAGAGCAGAAGCCTAAACCTGATACGACCGCCCAGTTCCGGAGAGATCACCGCCGGTGATCTCGACGAGCAGCTCCAGTGGCCGGTTCACCCGGTGGACGAGCAACGGGCTGCGCGGTGTGGCCCACCCGTGCGGCCACCCTGACCAGCCGAAAGGAACCCCGGGGCCGAGTCGACACAGCCCCGGGATTCGGCGGCACCGATCACACGGTTTCGACCACGGCCGCGTCTTCGATTGCCGTATCGTCCGCATCCGTGGTGCTGTCTGCTTGCGCACCGTCGGCAGGCTTGGCTGGATCTGTCGTGCGTCGCGTGCGAGCGGCAGGTCGTGCGATCGCCGACGCCGGGGTTGCGGGGAGACTCGCTTCGACCTGGCCGGTACTGGACCCGTTGAGCACAGACGAAACCTGAGCGACCTGTCCCGCGACGGGCGCGGCGGCGGCGATCGGCTGTGCGGCAGGGAGTCCGGTGGGTACAGCCACAGCCGCGGACGACGCCGCATTGCGATCGCGCAGCGGACTGCCGGTCTGCCCACTCTCGTCGGCAGCGTCTGTGCCGCCATCCTCTTTGTTGAGCAGACCTGGCAGCGTTTGAATCAGCGGCGCCGCCATCATGCCGAGCGGCATCAGCGCCTGAATCAACCCGTCCAGACCGCCGCCGCCACCGCCGCCACCGCCGCCGCCCCCACTAACGCCGTTGTTTGCGGCGGCGGCGGTGGCTGTGGTGGCCGCGGTGGCGCTCCCGATGCCTATGGGATGTTTTTCGCCTGGGTCGGCTACGTCTTGATTGAACTCCGAGACCGAATCGACCTCATCGAAGACGGCCTCCACTGCGGCGGCGACCAGCCGCAGCAACGCCGTCTCCTGCGCGGGCTTCAGCTTGCCGGTTCCTACGGCTTTCAGCTCGCTGTTCAATTTGTCGACGATGCCCCTGATGGCACGCAGCGTTTTTTTCTGCTCGTCTGCCACGGTGCCGGACGCTATGTGTACTTTGCGTTCGAAGTGCAGCAACGACGCCTTCAACTTGGCGGTGAAGTCCGCGAGCATCTTGTATATCTCGTTCGCCTGGCTCTCGCCGAAACTCCCGTCCGGCGCAGACTTCAGCAGGTCGTCCATGCGCGGCGGGAGGATCGGCCCACCGCAGCCGAGCAGGTCGACCGCGGTTTGAATCGCTCTCTGGGCCAACACCAGCTTCGCCTTGAAGCCGTCCGACGCGCCGGGCGGCGGCACCAGATGCACGGAGTAATTTTTGTTCGGCGCGGGCTCTCCCGGCAAAATCTTGGGGTCATCCGGATCACGGGGCGGCGCTGGGGGCGTGCTGCGCCCACGCTTGGGCGGAACGCCAGGTCCGATGTGCGGCGGAGCGGGATCATCGGGATCCCGCGGCATCGGATCACCGGGCCCGATGTGCGGCGGAGCGGGATCGCTGGGATCCCGCGGCATCGGATCGCCGGGCCCGGACCGGCCATACCTGGGATCAGGAAGTACCGGATACTCCGGGATCACCGGCCGGCCATACCGGGGATCAGGCAGGACCGGAGAGACCGAGGTGCCGCCGTCATTCGGATCAGGAAATACCGGAGAGACCGACGTACCGCCGCCAGGCGGAACCCGACCAGGATCAGGCAATATCGGAGAGATCAATGTACCGCCGCCAGGCGTAGTCCGTCCTTGCTGGACGCCAGCAAGTTCCACGCCATTTACAGCATCGCCGTCCGCCATATCCGCCGACACCCGCCTTCCGAATTTGTCGTATTGTCCCAGCTCCCCGCGACAGGGAAGGATTGCAGCGGAACGAGCGAGTCACAACACTGTTGCTGCGGCTACCAAAGCTGCGGTGGCACATACCGATCGGTCCCCGGTAGCATCCCCCAAGGGAAACACGCTCGGCAAGGGGGAGGGGCGATCCGTCATGGGATCGAACGCGGTTCAAACCGCAATAGCATTGGTCGGGACCGTGGTCGTTGCGATCGGGGTCGGCGGGTGTGGGTCCGAACAGGACGTGCCGGTAGCGCCGGATCCGGTGGTCGACCTGACGCAGCTCGACGTGGGCGGCAACGCGACAAAGCCGCACGACTACGGCACCGCCAAGACACTCGAACAGGCCAAGATTGTCGAGGCCGAGCGACTGGCGAACTTCATACCGCTCGCCTCCGACATCGACCCACGCTTCGCGCACGGCTACAAGCTCACCTCGAAAGTATTCTTCGATCCGAAGCATTCCGACCTGGGCAATGCCATCAAGCTCGAGAAATTCGCCGAGACCGCACCGGATTTCATCACCGGCTTCGCCAGCAGCGGCACCACCGACCCGAACGTCCAGGGCATGGATTTGATGAACGTGGTCATGGTTTTCCCCGACGAGCAGAAGGCCAAGGACGCGGTTGTCGCGCTGGAACACTCCGACTTCGAGTACAGCAACCGCAACCAGGCCGTGGCGATTCCCAAATATCCTGCGGCCAAGGCCCATTGGCAGCCGCACGAGCAGTCGATCGGATCCTGGTTCGCCGCAGGCAAACTCGTCGTCTACAGCTGGGTCTACGACTATCTGCGGATCGCAGCGGGTGAAGTGGATCTGACCACCTTGGTGAGCTTGGTGGAAAAGAGCCTCGACGTGGTTGTTCCTTCGATCGCGAAGTTCACCCCGACCCCGCCCGACCAGCTGATGAATCTGCCGGTCGACATCGACGGGATGCTCGGTCGCACGCTGCCCCGAATCAATGAGGAACTCTTCACCAATCCGCCCGGCGTATACACCGGCCTCGCCGGACTGCACTTCAGCACCACACCGATCGAGGCCCGCCCAGCACTGGAGGCCGCGGGTGTCGACCGGTACGCGCGCGACCACGCCATCGTCTACCGGACCCGCGACGTGGCCGCTGCCAGGAAGCTGCTGGCGCACCAGGCCGCGCTCGACAAGAAGCTCCGCAGCGTCGAGTCGCCGAAGAACCTTCCGCAGGCCAAGTGCCAGGAGTACATCGGCAGCGACAAGTTCGCGATCCGGTTCTACTGCTCGGTCTCCTACGGCCGCTATGTCGCTCTGGTCTGGTCGGATCAGCTGGTCGATCTACAGCAGCGAATGTCCGCCCAATACGCGCTCCTGGTGAATGCCGAATGAGGTTCTCCATGCAGAATTACCAGCGCCGAATCGGACCGGTGCGTGCCTGCGCGATCGCGATGACCGCGGCTGCGCTCGTGCTGTTGGTCGCCGCGTGCGGATCCACCGTTCCCGGTGTTTCGGGGCCGGGCGAAATAGATGTCCGCAAGCTCGATGTCGGCTCGTATCCGACCGTGCCGTACCACGCGCACAACGACGACTATGCCCCGAGCTTCTTCTATCGGCGTGAAGTCGCGGCCATGCGGCTCGCCGAGTACGCCGCGACCGCCCACGACATCGACCCACGGTTGAAGACCGGATACTTCCCTTACAGCATCTTGCCGGGCGTCATGCCCGACAAGCTGGGGCGTCCTGCGGATCTGGAACCGATCGCCACCCGAAACAAGCTGGTCACCGGATTCATATCGAATGGATCGGACAAGGACTTCAGCCTTTCCATCGGTGTCGCCCCCGACGATTGGCCGAAGAAGTTTACGGCGGACGAGACGATCATCACCTCGATGATCATGCAGTTCCCGGACGCGGGGCTCGCCGAGCGGGCGGCGAGAGAGTTCTACGAGGCCGACCTCGCCGTCGACCCGGACCAGAACCAAGCGGTGCCCTTGCCGAAATATGGTGAGGCGCACTCGTATTGGCATCCAGACTCGCCGTTTCTGCGGACCATGCTGGCGCGCGGACCGTACGTAGTGGCGTTCCTGTTGTCTACTCCGGGCGTGGATCTCAACGCATTGCGCACGCTGGCCGAGAAGTCCTACGACAAACAGCTGCCGCTACTCGAGCAAGCGAAGCCGTTGTCCACCATGGAAATGCTGCAAATACCCTGGGATACCGGCCATCTCTACAGTCGCGCGTTGAACCCGAACAAGTCCCTGGTGCCGTCGTTCAGCACCCGCCAAGTACTCGTCGGCCGCCAAGGCGTCCTGCACCTCAGCAAGGATCGCGAGCTGGCCGAGAATCGCCTCGCGGCGATGAACGCGGACCAATTCGCGACTGTCGAAAGCACAATGGTCGCGCACACCGCCGACGCCGCGACGGCCAGAAGAATCGTCACCGAGCGCCTCACCCTGACTCCGGTCGCGCGCGACGCTACAACTCCGGCGAATCTGCCCGATTCGGCGTGCGTGGAGAACGAGCCGTCGAAGTCGTCCTATAAATTCACCTGCATCGTCGCGTATCACGAGTACGTGGGGTTCGTCTCCCACCGAAGCCTCGCCGACGCCCAGAAACAGGCAGCCGCGCAGTACGCACTTTTCGCGAACAGCTAGCCCGCGGGAAGTGACAAGACCCCACCCGAGCAATCGGCTCCTCCAGGCATCACACTCGGCCCCCCGCGGCCGACGCAGGAACAGGACGGCAAAGATGGCGATGAGCCCCGGCACCATCGTCGGCGGATATCGGATCCTGGGGGTACTCGGCGCAGGCGGCATGGGCACCGTCTACCTGGCCCAGCACCCCAGCCTGCCGCGGCGCGACGCGATCAAGGTGCTCGGCACCGAGCGCTCGGTCGACGACGAGTTCCGCGCGCGATTCGAGCGGGAGGCGAATCTCGCTGCTGGACTGGATCATCCGAATATCGTCTCCGTGTACAACCGTGGCGAGGAGCACGGTCGACTGTGGATCGCCATGCAGTATGTGGCAGGCACCGACGTCGCCGCGGAGATGACGCGTGACCCGCATGGCATGAATCCGCTACGCGCACTTCGGATTATCACCGAGGTAGGCAAGGGGCTGGACTATGCGCACCGAAAAGGCTTGCTGCACCGCGACATCAAGCCGGCGAACTTTCTGCTGTCCACCGCAGACGGCGACGAAGAGCGGGTCCTGCTCACCGATTTCGGCGTCGCGAAGGCTTCCGACGACACCAGCGAACTCACCCAGGCGGGCAGCTTCGTCGCGACCATCGCCTACGCGTCGCCCGAGCAGCTCTCGGGACTGCAGCTGGATCCGCGCTCGGACATCTACAGCCTGGCCTGCTCGCTCTACAAGCTGCTGACCGGGCATAATCCGTACCCGTCGACGCAGCCGACCGTGGTGATGATGGGGCATCTGCACCAGCCGCCGCCGCTCGCCACCGCGGCCAACCCGGGCCTGCCGCCCGCCATCGACGACGTGCTCGCCCGAGCCATGGCCAAACACCCGGCCGACCGGTTCGCCAGCTGCCGCGAATTCACCGACGCTGCCGCCGACGCCATGCTCCCAGGCCGTGTCCCCGCCCTGACCAGTACCTCCCCCATTCGGGTCGGCGCACCCCTGCCACCGACCGATCCGCGAATTCCGGTGGCTCCCACGGAGCTCCGATCGATCCCCCAGCCTTCCGGCAAGCGCTGGGGCGTGATCGCGGCGGCCGCCGCCGTCGTGGTCGCCCTCTCGATCAGCGCGGGCGTGCTGCTCACCGGCCGCGACAGTCCAGGTGTCACCCCCACCGCAGGCCCCGCGACCGCGACATCCGCGCCGCCGCCGACGTCGAAAGATCAGGCCCGCGCCCAGAATCCCCGATTCATCGGCACCCCGATCTTGATGGTCAACATCACCGGCACCGGCCGCACCGCCGAACCCGACATGGAAGTCTTCCTCGACACCACCCCGCCCACCACTTTCCTGCACGACATCGGCCTCACCTACCACCCGTCCTTCGCCAAGCAGGGCGACGAACCATCCCCCCGACCGATCGGCAAGGACAACCAGTACGTCGCCTTCAGCGCCGTCACCGAGGGCTACATCCTCGCCGTCCGCAGCGACGCCCGCGCAGGCGGTGGCGGCCTCCTCGGCCTCCCCGGCGCCCTCCTCGACACCCACGCCACAGTCCTTGTCGTCGACGACCCACAAACGGTCAACGCCATTCGCTATTGGAACTCCGACTCCGAACAGATCCTGCTGAACAAGCTGGTCCCGGTACTGAAGACAGGGATCAAGTAACCGTTCGGGTGCCGGCCTCCCTCGGGCATGCCAACGCCGTAACGCCGTCCATCCGCCGTTCGTGATCGGAGACATGCCGCTGATCCGTGGTGGCCGGCCGATGGCGTAGTTCTGCGTCGCAATTCGAGTAGTGCACCACTCACGCCGATGCGCGCAGTATCTGCGAATCTTCGCATTACCGCCATCACCAGGTGACGATTCCGAAGACCTCATCGGTGGCGCTTGCCCGGCTGGGAAACAGAGTAGGGAGACGAAAATGTCGGTCAAAATCATGCTGGACGATCAGGTCACGTTTGTGACCGATCCCGTAAGCCCCTGTGCAGGAGAAGAATTCACGGTCTCCTGGCAGGAGAAGAACATCGGTGACGAAGATTCGGTCCAGTACCAGGACATATTCGATCTGGACGATCAAGGATCGGGCGACAGCAAGGAGCTGCGATGCGAGCCGCTGGCGGTCGGCGAGTCGGCGAAGCGCTCGTTGACTTTCACCCTTCTGGCAGGCAACTACGTCATGACGCTCGTCATCAACGGCCAAGCGCCACTGACCCTGGGCAACGTCATCATCGACGAATGCCTCTGACCGCGGCCCGCGACGCGAGCACACAGGAGAGCTGCCATGGCCCATCAGCTGGATTTTGTCGAGGATTTTCCGCAGATCGTCCCCGATCCACCACAGGCACACATCCAATTTTCCGTGAAATGGAAATGCGTGAACACCGGTGATGAGGAATCGCCAGAGGCCGGTGTTCGGGTCGATCTGGCCGGAACGGACGGTGGTCTGCTCATCACGTCGATCGGGCGAAACGTCGTGGCGCTGTTGCCGGGTGAAACGGACGAGGACACTGTGGGCGTCGGCGCGGTCGGCACCGGCAGCGGCCTCCTGACCGTAACGATCGACGGCGCGAACGGTGTGTCGGCGGTAATTCCGATTACCGTGAGCTGAGGTCCGTTGAGCTGGAAATGTCGGTGACTGAAATGAGTCGCTGACCATCACGCTGCGGCCGGCTCACCCCGACTGGGCTCTGCATGCCCGTTGCTGCCTATGGCCCACGTGACAGACGACTCGTGTCACGATTTGCCGCGCAGCTCACGTCTGGTGATCGTCGGTATCCGCAGAAAGGGCACAACGATGAACCCATCACGTGAAACAGGCTCGACGACTCCCCACCGCATTCTCATTCTGGGAGCCGGCTATGCCGGCATGGCGGCAGCGGCATGGCGGCAGCGGCATGGCGGCAGCGGCATACGCCGCAGGCTCCACCAAACGTCGCGATGACGTGCAGATCACGCTGGTCGATCCGCGCGAGCGATTCACCGAGCGGCTCCGGCTGCACCTGACTGCCACCGGCCGGCAGCTCACCAGCTTCGACATCCCGGAGTTGCTGGCGGACACCGGTGTCGAGTTCGTGCGCGGCTGGGTGACCGCCCTCGACGCGGACGCTCGGACGGTGCACCTCGACGACTAACGAGCCTTGCACTACGACACGCTGGTCTACGCACTCGGCGGCGGCGCCGACACCACCGCGGTCCCCGGCGCCGAGGACTACGCGCACACCCAGTATCGCGCGCACGTGTCCAGCGGATTGAAATCGTCTCGGCCGCAGCCGCACCGGCACGTCAGTTCAGCGCGGGTGCCCGGCGAGGATCAACGTGGCGGCAAGGCGAAGATCGTGCTCGGCGCGCCGCTGCGAAACCCGGTGGCTCAGGCTCGATGCCAGCACGCCCCACCAGCTGTAGACGAGCAGCAGGATGGCGCTGCGGTCGTGCGGGTCCGGTTCAGGCGCGCCGAGCGTGTCCAGGATGGCCTTTGTCAGCGCCGAATCCGATTCCAGCCACAAGGTTTCGGCCGGTAGATCTTTCATGTATCCGGCGGCGGTGGCGCGCAGCATCGCCGAACACAGCTGCGGTGTCCGCAGCAGTGTGCGGTTCAACGCGACCAGGTTCCCGCCGATATCCGCGATCGGATCCGCGCCGGTTTCCGACCATTCCTGCTCGACGAAGCGAGCGATCCGGTCCTCGAACAGCGCCGCGAAAAGGTGTGTCTTGGCGGGGAAATAGCGGTAGAGCGTGCCGATGGCGACGCCGGCGCTCTTGGCGACGTCGGTCATCTGTACGCGATCGAATTCCGCGGTGGCGCCGAGCTCCGCGGCCGCGTCGAGAATGCGTTCCCGGCGTGCCACCTGCCGCTGCGATATCGGCGACGCGGCAGGGCGCGCCTGCGCAATTCGTGCCATCGGATCCTAATCCTCTCAGCGGGTATCGGACTCGGCCGGGTCGACGGCGGCGAGCAAGCCATCGGCGATGACGTTGGCCGCCTTGATCACCAGTGGCGCCACCCGTTCCAGCGCGGTCTGCGCGTCGCCGACCACCGAGATCGCGCCCATCTGTCCGTCCGGACTGCGCAATGCCGTACCTACGCAGGCGATTCGGGACACGCATTCGCCGCGTTCGAACGCTAGTCCGTTGCGCGCGCGGACCCGACGGAGTTCGCAGTGCAGCGTTTCCAGATCTCCGATGCTACGTGGGGTGCGGCGGATGAAGCCGTGCGCGTACTCGAGGTCGACACGTTCCGGTTCCAACCAGGCCAGCATCGCCTTGCCGAGGGCCGTGCAGTGCGCAGGCGCGCGGCCGCCGACGCGCGAAGGTACCTCACCTACGGATCGCCCACCGATCTTGTCCAGGTAGTAGACCTCGGTGCCGTCCAGAACAGCCAGGTGCACAACAAGATTGGTATGCAAGGCGAGATCGTGCAACACCGGCGCCGCGGCAGCACGCAATGCGCTGTGACCGATCTCGCGACCACCGAGGCTCAGGGAACGTTGCCCGAGCCGGTACCCCGTGGCCGTGCGGTCGACCCACCGCAGCCTGGTGAGCTGCTCGAGGATCCGGTAGGCGGTCGACCGCGGCAAGTGGGTGCGCAGCGCCACCTGCTCCAGCGTCCGAACCGTATGCGGTCGGTCGAAGACCTCCATGATCAGCGTGATCCGTTCGGCCATCGACGGCGGCGGCAACTGCCCGACCGTGGTGTCGGTGCTGGAGCTCAGCAATGAGGTCATGCCACCCCACCTCTCAAAACTGAAATCAATTCTAGTTCCACGCTAGCAGCGCGGTTCGAGGGATGGAAGCAGCACGCCGGGTTGCTTGGCTCTCGAGCACACCGTCGGGCAGCGAACCGACGCTGAAAGCAATACGCGCTCGACGCGGAAGACGTGGGCAACCAGGCAAAAACACCTGTTCAGTCGATGACCACGGCGGCTTCGACCTCGACAGGATGGATGGGTACATCAAGTGCGATGAGATGTGCGCCTGGACCCACCGGCACCTCGGTGACATCGAATCCTTCCGCCGCCGTTTCGACACCCGAGGCGTGGAGCACACTCGTCTACGCTGTATCGGGCGGGTCGATCGAATGAGTTGTGCCGCTTGATCTTCCGGACGACGGCAGGCACATCCGAGCAGTGCCGGCAATGTGTGCGCCCTGTTCGCTACCAAGTGAGAGGAATTCCGGGACTCGATCTTCACCGCCATGGAAGCCGCATCCCACTACTGGAACCGGACCCGGTTGTTCGGAGGGGAAGGATGCCGCATCCTGTAAAGCAGCCGGCACTCGGCGGGTCCGGACACCTGTCGACGGTGTTTGCCGACGCACCGGACAAGAACCGGCTCGTCGGTCGACCACCACACAGACGAGCGTTCTGCCAACGGATGAGTGAGGACCTATGAGAGAAATCCACCCCGAGGTACAACTCGTATTCAGAGCGCAGCGTGAGTTGCAGCACCGCATCGCCGAAGTGCGCGAACGGGCCGACGGGATCGTTGCGCGTCGGCCGTCCCCGAGCGGCTTGGTCATTCCCGAGGTCGACTGCTTGGGACGGCTGACGGACCTGTATCTGGCGCCAGGAACCTGCGCCCGGTTCGACAATCAGGGCCTGGCCGCCGACATCATGGCCGCCATCATCGAGAGCACCGCGGATGCGAAGCGGCAGTTCGACATCGCCATGAACGACCCCGCCAATCTGCCGCGTCCGCTCGAGGAACTCGTGCAGGAATGGCGGGCCGAGACCCGTCCCGACCAGCAGCTTCCCAACTCCGGGAAGGCGGAACAATGAACCTGAACTAGGTGGCGGGAAGGATCAACCGAGCATGCCCTACTCGATGGAAATTGAGCCGGATGATCTGCGCAGAATCGCCAAGCAGCACGAACTGCGCGCCGCAGACCTTCGGAAGTGGGGTGCGATACCGGATGAGTGGCTCGTCCACTTCAAACGTTCACGCGGCTCGATTGCCGACCCGGTGCAGGGGGCTCTGGCAGATTACTACCAGAGGCGCTATGACCGTGCGGAACAACTCGCGATTGACCAAGAGCGGTCACGAGACCAATTGATCGCGTCGGCAAATGCGCTCGAAGAGGCCGAACGGACCAGCGGGAGCAATATCACCCAGGCCGGTGGTGGCGTCGACAACAAAACCCCTCAGGTCGGTCCGGAACCCGGCACACCTCCTGGTCCCGCGGCACCGGTGGGCACCAACCCGGACACGCCGATTCTGCACGACACGCAGCCTGGGCAGCATTCCCCCACCACACCCGACGCCCCTGGTAGGCCCGACGAGACCGGCCGCTCCGACCAGACACCGCCACCGACCACATCGGCACCACAGACCTACGGCACGACGCCCGCCGGATCCACCACACCGATCGGGACGCCGCCGTTGGTCGGCATACCGACAATGCCGCCGGCGGTCGACATACCGGAGTCCAACGCGACCTACACACCTGTAACTCCGACCGTCGAGGCGAACAGCCCCGCAGGCGTAGCCACCAGCGACATGAGCAGTGTCCCAGGCATGGCCGGCGGGATAGGTGCACCACTGGCGACGAGCCCGTCCGCGGCACCAGCCGACGCAGGTCATGCAAGCATGGCACGCGGGGAGCCGACACCATTGGCGACAGGCCCCTTCGCGGCAGCAATCCACGCGGCCGCCGACAAGGACAGGCAGGCGCTGCCGTCGTTCGTGGTGGGTGAGCAGGCCGACGAGGACTTGGTGCTCGCTCGCACTGTGCTCGCCGCAACCCTTGCCGCCGTAGCTGATTCGAGGCTCGGCCTGGAATGGGCGGTGGCGGTGCTGCGGACACCCGTCGGGCCCGTCGTTCTGCTGACGTCCACCGAGGGCCGTGGCTGGCTACCCCCTGGGCTGTTCCTGCCATCGGAGGTCAACCTCCCGTGGGGGTGGGACCTCCCCCGAAACGGCGCGGCTCGGGAAGCCATCGCTGCGGCCAGGGAGGCCATCGCGGAATTGGAGAACACCACCGACCCGGCGCGGATGCTCGCCGAATGCGGCTTGATGGGCCGCCACGAGCACGTCTCACTCAGTGCCCTTGTGTCCTCCGCGGAAATCCCCGACACCTTGCGCGCAGCCCTTGACGTGGATGTCGCCATCGAGGACCGGGTGCCCGCCGAGGCGTCCGCCGTCGACTTCACCTCACCCGGTGTCGGACTGGTCGACCGTCTCGCACTGGCCGGCTCGGACGAGTTACTGCGACAGGCAGCGACGGTGCCAGAAGCGGAAATTCGGGCCAAGTGCATCGAACTGGCACGAGCCGCGGATGCGCGAGTCCGCACCGCCGCCTCCGGCATCGATGCGCAGGACGTCGCACACCGCGCCCTGCGGCATCAGATCCTCGATGCGCTGGACGCCGGTTTACCCATCCCCGCCAGCTGGTTGGACCAGCTACGCGCCGCCGATGACATGACAGCGGCGGCACTGCGATCGCAACGAATGGATGTGTCTCACGTTCCCGCCGGGAGCGTCCGCCTGGACGCAGCTACCGCGGAAGCGCTGCGCGACATGGTTTTCGAGCGTCGCGCCAACGAACTGTTGGCGTTGCTGGCCACACGCGCACCCGACCGGCAGACGTTGCGCGATGTGCTCTACACGTATGGCCAGATAGTTGAGCATCCGCTGCTCCCGGCGGCAGCTGGTGCAGTAGCACAGTCTTCGGTGACGACCGTCACAGGTTCGACGGTCCCGAACATCGAGGTTGCCCGCAGTGTCGGGCCGAGTGCCCACGGCGTCAGTTCCGTCAGCTCCAGCGGGGCTCCTCCGCCCATCACCGAGTTGCTGAGAGTTCTGGCGGGGCCCGAGGGCTCCGACGAGCGGAAGAAGGCCTAATGGATGAGAAAGCACAAAAAGTCCGTGATCTGATCCAAAAGCACCACGATCCCGGGGACTGGGGTGGGGACGATACAGGTTTCCAGGAGGGTCAAGCCAAAGAATCGATGGAGAAGCTCAACACGCTGGATACGAAGCAGCTCACGGATGTCCTGAACGACCTCTCCGCGGACGTGAGACAGAGACTCGCGACGGACGCACGCAAACATGACCTCGATGATGAGGACAAGCCATATTACAAGGATCTCCTAGCCGCGCTTGATAAGGATATCGTCACTTCGGAAGACGTCAAGAAGTTTTTCGACGCCAAGCAATATCTAGAGGACCAGAAGGCCGCGGTTGAGTTCAACCCAGAATACGGCTATCTATATGATCCCAAGGCCGGGGGCGATCATCTGCGTAAGGTTCAATTTTACCGGCCGAAGGGTGCCACTGAGACGCTGAAAGCGCTGATCAAGGACACCGAGTTCACGATGCAGTTGGGATTCGACACATTCGGCACCCGTAATCCTGCGGCCGCGCCCGACTTCGACAGTGTGCTCGACGGCCCCCAGGTCACGACAGTGGATGGCTGGTCACAGGTCAAAAAGAAGCACACGGACGTGAATGCGGAGATGGAGGGCCGGCAGACGACATACAGGGCAGAACACACAACCATCAAAGTCACCACCGAAGATCTCGATAAGGACCAGAAGGTGGTCTACGAACATCTCGATGGCATCACGACAGAACTCGAAGAGGCGCTCAAGGTCAAGCTCGATGAGGGCGAACATAAGGGCGACAAGATTTGGAGCAAAGACGGTAAGGAAATCCACTTCGAGAAGAACCATACCTCTAACAAATATGAACTAACCGAAGCGATGGAACAATTTCACTACGTCAAACACATCGACGAATGTGCCGACAATTGGAAAAAGAAATACAAGGACGAGGCCGCGAAATTCCAGAAGAAGGCCGCAGATATCGACGGTGACGACGGTGGCCTCAAGAAACCTCCGAAAGACGACGGCGGCGACGATGGCGGCGACGACGGCGGCAACAACGGCGGCAACAACGGCGGCAACAACGGCGGCAACAACGGCGGCAACAACGGCGGCAACAACGGCGGCAACAACGGCGGCAACAACGGCGGCAACAACGGCGGCAACAACGGCGGCAACAACACCGGCGCCAACAACACCGGCGTGAAACCCGTCGATTTCTCAGACACAATTAAGGAAGACCTGGCCACCGCAGGGGACAAGGAAACCGACGACCCTCTCACCCAGGGTTCGGACACCACT